>JAGPFT010000069.1 GCA_018056405.1 Anaerolineae bacterium | reverse complement strand
CCCCTACAGGCCTCTCCCCCTCAATCCCCCTCTCCAGCCGAGCTAGAGAGGGGGACTTGGATCGCTGGCACGGCGCTTTCCCCCTCCCTGGCTCTGCCGGGGAGGGGGCCAGGGGGAGGGGCCTCCCGCTGCACTAAGACTTCCGAAGTCTGCCGTTCGAGCGCCCGCCCCTACAGGCCTCTCCCCCTAAATCCCCCTCTCCAGCCGAGCTAGAGAGGGGGACTTTGATCGCAGACGCCGTATCTTCCCCCTCCCTGGCTCTGCCGGGGAGGGGGCCAGGGGGAGGGGCCTCCCGCCGCACTAAGACTTCCGAAGTTTCCGAAAACTTCGGAAGTCTGATCGCCGTCCGCCCCTACAGGCCTCTCCCCCTAAATCCCCCTCTCCAGCCGAGCTAGAGAGGGGGACTTCGACCGTCCGATGGGGCGTTTTCCCCCCTCTCTGGCTCTGCCAGGGAGGGGGCCAGGGGGAGGGGCCTCCCGCTGCACTAAGACTTCGGAAGTCTGATCGCCGAGCGCCCGCTCGCGGAGGGGCGTAGCGCCGCTAACCCGCCCCCTTGACTAGTTCCTCAGCCTGGGCGACCAGCTTCTCGATCTCGCCCAACCCCTCCTGCCAGAAATGCGGATCGGTCAGGTCCACGCCGAGCGGGGCCAGCGTCTTCTCCGGCCAGTCCGAGCCGCCGGCGCGCAGCACGTCCAGATAGCGCGGCGCGAACGAGTCTCCTTCCTGGCGGTAGCGGGCGAAGAGCGCCAGCACCAGCAATTCGCCGAAGGCGTAGGCGTAGACATAGCCGGGCGTGTGCAGGAAATGCGGGATGTAGCTCCACCACAGCGCGTAGTTGTCGGTCAGTTCGACGCTATCGCCGAACATGGCCCGCTGCGTCTCTATCCAGATCGCGCTCAAGCGCTCGCTGGTCAGCTCGCCCTCCTCGCGGCGCGCCGTGTGCATCCCCTGCTCGAAGCGATTCATCGCAATCTGGCGGAAAATGGTGGAGAAAGAATCTTCGATCTTCTGGGCAAGCATGGCCAGCCGCACCGCCGGGTCCGTCTCGCTGGCCATGAAGTCGCTGAAGACAAGCATCTCGCCAAAGGTCGAGGCCATCTCGGCGGTGGTCAGCGGCGTGTGCTGCTGGAGCATCCCCTGCTCGCGCGACAAATACTGGTGGATGCCGTGCCCCAGTTCGTGGGCCAGGGTCATCACGTCGCGGGCGTCGCCGGTGAAGTTCATGAAGACGTAGGGGTGCGCGGACGGCACCGCCGACGCGCTGTAGGCCCCGCTGCGCTTGCCAGGGTGGGGCGGCGCGTCAATCCACGACCGGGCGAAGAACTGCCCGGCGACCTCGGCCATCGTCGGGTGAAACTGACCATACGCGCGCAGCACCATCTCGCGGGCCTGCGCCCACTCGTAGCGCCCTTCGGCGGCAGGCAGCGGCGCGTAGCGGTCGTAGTCGTAGAGCCTGTCCACCCCCAGCAGCGTCCGCTTGAGATGGTAATAGCGAGCCACGATGTCGTAGCGCGCAGTGACAGCACCGATCAGCGCCTCCACCACGTCGTCGCTGACCTCGTTTTCCAGGTTGCGCGACGCGATCCAGCTTGGGAAATGGCGCAGGCGGTCGTCGGAGGCTTTGTCGGCGGCCAGCGTATTGAAGATGAAGGTCAGCGTGGGCAGTTGCCCGCGCAGCACGTCGGTGAAAGCCTGGGCCGCGCGCTGGCGAACGTCGCGGTCTGGCTTGTGCAGCTTGGCCAGGATCGCCGCCTGAGTCAGTTCTTCGCCGTCGAAGGGGTAGCGCGTGTTGCTTATGAGTTCAGAGAAAAAGCGTGTCCACGCGCTGCGCCCGGTGACCGACTTCTCCGCCAGGATTTTTTCCTCTGGCTCGCTGAGGCAATGCGGCTGGTAGCGGCGCGTCACCTCAAGCCAGTGGCGGTAATGGGCCAGCGCCGCGTCGCCCAGCATAGCCTGGGCGAACCCGTCCGGCGCGTTGACCCACTCTAGCTCGAAGAAGACGAGCTTCTGCTGAAGCTGGGCTTCCCATTCCGTCAGGCGTTGCAGCAGCGCGCCATAGCGGGCATTGGCCGCATCCGTCGTCCAGATCAGGTAGGCGAACGCGCCGAGCTTGTTAGCCGCCTCGACAATGCCTTCATAGGCGCTCACCGCCGTGCGCAGCCCCTCAGCGTCCAGCGACGCGACCTTCCCCCGGTAGGTGGCAGCGAAATCGTCGGCGAGCGCGTTCGTGCGCGTGATGTCCGCCTCGATCTGCGGATCGTCCACTCCGGCATACAGATCGCTCAAGTCCCACAGAACATCTTCGGCACCGGTTCGTTTCTCGTTGGCTTCGACGGCCATAGCTCTCTCCCAAAAGATTGTGCGGGCACCCGATTCGCAATATGTCAAGCATACCAAGAATGGCAGTCCTCTTCCAAACAGCAGGGGACGAAATTAGACTTCCGAAGTTTCCGAAAACTTCGGAAGCCTGGTGCGGCAGAAGGCCCCTCCCCCTGGCCCCCTCCCCGGCAGAGCCAGGGAGGGGGAAAGCGCCGTGCCAGCGATCCAAGTCCCCCTCTCTAGCTCGGCTGGAGAGGGGGATTGAGGGGGAGAGGCATGTAGGGGCGGGCGGACAGAGTGTGAGAAGCATTGAGAGGGCGACCGATCAACCTCACCCCCTGGCCTCGCGGCGCTCGGCCTTTCCCCCTCTCCAGCGTGGAGAGGGGGCGGCGAGGCGCGCCAGCGCCGAGCGGGGGGTGAGGTCTGTATTTCGGCGGAAGGCCCCTCCCCCTGGCCCCCTCCCCGGCAGAGCCAGAGAGGGGGAAAAGCGCTCCATCGGACGGTCGAAGTCCCCCTCTCTAGCTCGGCTGGAGAGGGGGATTGAGGGGGAGAGGCCTAGGGGCGGGCGCTCGGCGATCAGACTTCCGAAGTTTCCGAAAACTTCGGAAGTCTGGTGCGGTAGAAGGCCCCTCCCCCTGGCCCCCTCTCTAGCTCGGCTGGAGAGGGGGATTGAGGGGGTGAGGCCAGGCCCTGCCGACGCCTGAGCGAACGCCGCCACCCTCACCTGTTCCTGGGCGGGGAATCGGTGTACACTGGGGGCGCAGAGGGAATAGAGGGCGCAGGCACCTGGCAAGGACGGACCCTACGTGATGACCCAAGCAAATGTGACCATTCTCGATACCCTGTTCAGCACGCACTCCTTCGCGTGTCAGCGTCATCCCGTCACGGTGACTCCTGATGAACTGACGCACGTCTTCGGCACGCAGGAGCCGGTGCGCAATTACCCCGACGACCGCGCCAGTTTCCTGCTCAAATGCGGTTGGCTGCACGTCGAGCATATCAACCCCGCCATTGCGCTGGACGACTGCCCCGCCTTGATCGCCGCCATCCAACAGCAGGCCCGCGCCCGGATCAAGCAGGAGCCTCCCCTGCCAGACCACGAACTCCAGCAGGTACGCTGGCTGTGGGAAAAGACACGCCTCCACGAAAGCCCCCAGCAAATCACCCAGCGAGTCTGGCTGGCGGTGGTGCTCTACAACCTGGGGTTTCGCGGGCTGGCCTTCGACGCGGAAGGGCAGATTCATTACGAAGGCGGCCTGACGGCTCGCATCGGGTACGCCCCCGACCTGGCCCTTGACCTGATAGGGGAGAGCGCCAACCCCGTCCTCTACGTCGCCAGCTTTCGCCAACCAGATGGGATCGTCGTGCGCAGCAAAGGCCGCCACCGCTGGAATATCTACTGCCTGACGCTCGATCCCGCCGCCAGAACGCTCTTTGAGCGGCGAAAGCGCGTCGTCAAAGAGAAAGTCGCGCTGATCGTCGCCAGCGACATCCACGCCACGCAGCCCCAACTGCCGCGCGACTTCTACGGCGGCGACGAGTTCCAGCAGGCGTGCATAGACGCGCAAGACCTGCACTTTGCCCATATTCTGGTGCTCTCGCCGCAGCATGGCGTCCTCTCGCTGGACGACATTGTGCCTGCCGAGCAGTCGTGGGCCGAGGTGGCCAAGCATTCCATCTGGTTCTGGCAACTCAAGGCAGCCCAGCGCCTGGGCCAGTATCTCTACGGCCCTCTGCCGCCCAACCTCTCTCCTACCAAAGACCTGGATTGGTGGGCATGGATCAACCCGGAGTCGGTGTACGAGTTCACCCTCTTTGGAGACGGCTACCCCGTGCGCAGCCTCCTGGAGCAAATCATGCAGGCGCACATTCGAATGCCAGCCAGTATGCCCAACGTGATCCTCTCCGAGCAGCGGCGTGGCTACGATATAGGCGACCTGGGCTATGGCTGGTTCGGCCTGGAGGACATCGCTTCTGAAGACAACTTCGACGACCAGGAACGTCCCCAAGACTTCCTCGATTTTCAGAAGTTGATGGACTGGGCGAGCGAGTTCGCCGAGCGAGTCAATATCTACGTCCTGCCCACCAATGAAATCTGGGAGCTGGCCCCGGACGAGATGCTGCTGCCGGTGCGCTTCCTGGACGATGAAGGGGTTGACGTTGAAAGCCTGCTCGACTTGCTGACGGACATCACCCTGCTGCTGGAACAGCCGCTCTCCCTGACCGTCCTCGTCAACGCATCGGCGATGGTCTCGTTCTTGCTGCAAATCAGCCACAATCTGGTGCACCAGGAGTTCGACGCGATCCGGGAGGCGATCTCAATGTTCCCAGAGCCGTCCCTGGTCCCGTATGTGGAAAAAGCGCTGCAAGAAGAGAGCCTGGAGGATCAGCTTTGCGCGTGCCTGACGCTGGCTGAGCAGCTACACCTGATGACCCAGACCATCACCGAAATAGTCAACACCCAGCTTCTCGTCTGGCTGCAAACGTACATCTCCGGGCGTATCCACCAGCAAATGAAGGCCCAGCCAGCCGGATCAGCGAAAAACCCGGCCTGAATCTGTCCAAGATTCCGACCGCAGTACAGGCCTTCACTTTACCTCACCCCCCCCTCGGCGCTGACGCGCCTCGCCGCCCCCTCTCCACGTTGGAGAGGGGGAAGAGCCGAGCGTAGCGAGGCCAGGGGGTGAGGTAAACCTGGCAAGCCGATCTTTACGTTTTCTCTATCCCTGCCCGCTCCTGAACCCCTCGTGGGGGAAGGGTCGGGGATGAGGGCCAAAGAACGCACGATCACCCTTTGTGCTACTGCTCGCTTAAAGGACTTCTCCTATGCTCACCCCCGTCGAAAAAATCCTGTTTGTGCTCGCGGTTGCACTGTCGCTCTGGCTAGCGCAGCAGACCTTCCGCCGCGCGTTCGCGGTGATCCGGCGTGGCGAAGGGACGCTCTCCCTCGATGATCTGCCCCGGCGCGCCTGGCGCGCACTGGACGTGGCCCTCACGCAGCGCACGGTGTTGCGCGCCCGGCCCCTCACCAGCCTGCTGCATAGCTTCGTCGCCTGGGGCTTCATCTTCTATGTGCTGGTCAACCTGGGCGACGTGATCGAAGGGTACTTCGCCGTCCAGTTTCTAGGGTCGGGGGTAGTCGGCGACCTGTACCGTCTGGTCGCCGACGTGTTTAGCGTGCTGGTGCTGGCCGGCATGGTCTACTTCCTGCTGCGCCGCTTCGTCGCCAATGCCCCCGCCCTGCGCTTCCACGACGGCGTGCTGCTGCACGAGCGCGTGCTGTCCGGCTTGCGCCTGGATTCGCTGATCGTCGGGCTGTTCATCCTGACGCATGTCGGCGCGCGCTTCCTGGGCGAGTCGTTTTGGGTGGCGCTGCACGGCGGCAGTGATACCTGGCAGCCGTTCGCCAACCTGGTAGCCGGGCTATGGGGCGGCTTGAGCCACGACGCGCTGGAAGTCGGCGAGCACGCTCTGTGGTGGCTGGCCCTGGGCGCGATCCTGGCCTTCATCCCCTACTTCCCCTCCAGCAAGCACATGCACCTATTCATGGGGCCGCTCAATTACTTCTCACGGCCCGAACGCGCTTCCCTGGGCGCGCTCGATCCGCTCGACTTCGCCGACGACGAGCGCGAGCAATTCGGCGTGGCGCGGCTGGAGCATCTGAGCCAGACGCAGCTTTTCGACGCCTTCGCCTGCATCATGTGCAACCGCTGCCAGGATGTCTGCCCGGCCTACCTCACCGGTAAGCAACTGTCGCCCTCGGCCCTGGAAATCAACAAGCGCTACGAGATACGCCAGCACATGACCCTGTTGGCGGCGGGCGGCGAGTCGCCGCGCCCGTTGCTGGACTTCGCTATCACGCCGTCGGCGGTGTGGGCCTGCACGGCCTGCGGCGCGTGCGTAGACCTCTGTCCGGTCGGCAACGAGCCGATGTTCGACATCCTCGACATCCGCCGCGACCTGGTGCTCACCCAGGGCGAGTTCCCCGCCGAGCTACAGGGCGCGTTCAAGGGCATGGAGAATGCCGGCAATCCCTGGCAGATGGGCGGGGGCCGCCTGGCCTGGGCGGAGGGGCTGGACGTGCCCACCGTCGAGGGGGCGGGCGAGATCGAGGTGCTCTACTGGGTGGGCTGCGCGGGCAGTTTCGAGCCGCGCGCGCAGAAGATCGCGCGGGCGCTGGTGCACATCCTGCGGGCGGCGGGGGTTCGCTTCGCCGTGCTGGGCGAGCGCGAACGCTGCACCGGCGACACCGCCCGCCGCGCCGGTAACGAGTACCTGTTCTACGAGATGGCGGCGGCCAATATCGAGATGCTCAACGAGGTCAACCCGCCGCGCATCCTGGTCACCTGCCCGCACTGCTACCACACCCTCGCCAAAGAGTACCCGCAGTTCGGCGGGCACTATCAGGTGGTGCACCACACCGAATTCATCGCCGAATTGATTGGCAGTGGCCGGCTGCGCCTGCCCGCCGACGGCGCGCAGCGCGTCACCTTTCACGATCCGTGCTACCTGGGACGGCACAACGGCGTCTACGACGCCCCGCGCGCCGTGCTGAGCGCGGCGGGCGCGGCCCTCAGCGAGATGCCGCGCGCGCGCAGCAAGTCGTTCTGTTGCGGGGCGGGCGGCGCGCAGTTCTGGAAGGAAGAGGAGCACGGGGACGCCCGTGTCAACCTAACGCGCTACGCCGAAGCCAGAGACACGGGTGCGGACGTGCTGGCCGTCGGCTGCCCGTTCTGCCTGCGTATGTTCGCCGACGCGCGCCAGGACGCGGGCGAGAGCGGGCCGGCGGTCAAGGACGTGGCCGAGATCGTCGCCGAGCGGCTGGGGGATGCGGAGTAGCGATCAGCTCTCAGCGGTCAGCCAACGACGGAATAGAAGACTTCCGAAGTTTCCGAAAACTTCGGAAGTCTGGTGCGGCGGGAGGCCCCTCCCCCTGGCCCCCTCCCCGGCAGAGCCAGGGAGGGGGAAAGCGCCGCGCTGAGCGCTCAAGTCCCCCTCTCTAGCTCGGCTGGAGAGGGGGATTGAGGGGGAGAGGCCTGTAGGGGCGGCGATCAGACTTCCGAAGTTTCTGAAAACTTCGGAAGTCTGGTGCGGCAGAAGGCCCCTCCCCCTGGCCCCCTCCCCGGCAGAGCCAGAGAGGGGGAAGATACGGCGTCTGCGATCCAAGTCCCCCTCTCCAGCTCGGCTGGAGAGGGGGATTGAGGGGGAGAGGCCTGTAGGGGCGGACAGCAGCGTGAGAAGCATTGAGAGGGCGACCGCAACCTCACCCCCTGGCCTCGCGGCGCTCGGCCTTTCCCCCTCTCCAACGTGGAGAGGGGGCGGCGAGGCGCGTCAGCGCCGAGCGGGGGTGAGGTCTGTATTTCGGCAGAAGGCCCCTCCCCCTGGCCCCCTCCCCGGCAAAGCCAGAGAGGGGGAAAACGCCACGTGCGGCGAACCAAGTCCCCCTCTCTAGCTCGGCTGGAGAGGGGGATTGAGGGGGAGAGGCCTGTAGGGGCATATGGCGATACGCCCCTGCGGGGGTGTACAGCAAGCCGCAGTCTGTTCTTTATGTAGCAGTGTTGGGTGTGAGGCGCTGGTGTTTTTTGGTGATTGACTATGCGAAGATTAGTGCGCCCGCAACACTCAGCGCCGCTGTATCGTCTGTCTTCGCTCGCACAAGCGACAGGGGAAGGCAGCCTGGTATCTCAGCCACCTTCGACACGGGTAATAAGAGCAGCAGCAGCTTTCGGGTCGAAGGTCTGCGCAAGAGTAGACTGGTTCAGCCCGGTCACAAAAGCAGCGATCTGGGTCTCATCCAGACCATATGTTTCGGCAAGATAGGTGTTCAGGGTCATAGGGCTGCCGAGCAGACCCAAAATGATGTCCAGGTCGGTCGGGGCGATGCCCGCACTGTCCAACAAGGCGCTTGCTTCTTCAGCCTGAAACGCTATCAACCTTTCCGGGTTAAGGGCTTCCCCGTGATTGCCCACGCAACCGCCGCTATGGACCAGAGCCAATTCCAGCACATCACCGCTGAGGCCCTTGGCAATCAAGTACCCGCGCATAACGTCAATATTGCCCAGAGACACCACTTCGTAGATTGATTGGGGCGGCAGCCCCATACCCTCCAGGCGGTAGATCAGGCTTCTGATCGCCCACCCCTCTAGCACATTGGAAGTCACACCCCTTTCGACCAGTTCGGGAATGAGGTTCACGAACGTCTGAACTTGCTCGGCGGTGAAGCCAACCCCCGTCAGATAGGCCGCTGCTGCTGCCGGATCGTTCAGCAGGGGAGCGCTATCGTACAGCATCGTCCGCGGAAGCCCGGCATTGTTTAGGAGTTTGAAGAGCGGGGCATTGATCGCGTAATACGACATCCATCCCTGGGCCGCTCCCTCCTGGATCAGCGCCGCGAGCTGTTCCAGAAGCTGCGCAGCTTGCTCAGAAGACAACCCCTTTTGTACCAGGGAGTCCATAATTGCCGCCGGATCATTCGCCAACGGGGTCAGGCTTTGCAGATCGAGGCCAGTGAGACCATAGGACTGCAGAAGCGTCAACGCCTGGAGTTGAAGAGCATCCGAAGGTTCGGGGTTGAGCGCACTATCCAGGAGCAGAAGATTCCTGTCCGTAACAAACGCCTTGCACTGCTCCGACGAATAGCCATACTTCATCAGCACGGCCACCACATTCTGGTGGTCAGTTGTGTTGAGCGCGGCGGAAAGCTCAACATAGGCCGCCGAGGGAATATTGTTCGCGGTCAGAAAGGCTACGCTTTGCTCAACGCGGGTTTCCTGCGGGGCTTGAGCCGGCAGCACCGAAAACCAGGGGGCTGACCAGCCGTCGGCTGCATTGTCTCGCTCCAGGGTCACAGGGGCAGCCTTTGTGGGAGTGTGCCAGGCAATTAGTGGGACCACAAGCAAAACAAGCATTATAGAGAACCGTCTCATCGGTCTTGCGAACATACCCATTTGGCAACCTCTCTTGAAAACGGAAAAGTGGCAAGCAGGACAAATCTTCTCGTAATTATACTCCTCAGTTCGTCTGCCAGATTACGCCAAAGTGGGCGAGGACCAGGGCAATCGCCTTAAACGTGTGCGCTGTTCTATCTCACCCCCTGGCTTCGTTGCGCCCTGGTTGACCTCACCCCCGCTCGGCGCTGACGCGCCTCGCCGCCCCCTCTCCACGTTGGAGAGGGGGAAAGGCCGAGCGCCGCGAGGCCAGGGGGTGAGGGTGATCGGTCGCCCTCTCAATGCTTCTCACGCTGCTGCCCGCCCCTACAGGCCTCTCCCCCTCAATCCCCCTCTCCAGCCGAGCTAGAGAGGGGGACTTGGCTCGCCGCACGTGGCGCTTTCCCCCCCCCTGGCTTTGCCGGGGAGGGGGCCAGGGGGAGGGGCCTTCTGCCGAAATACAGACCTCACCCCCGCTCGGCGCTGGCGCGCCTCGCCGCCCCCTCTCCACGTTGGAGAGGGGGAA
>JAGPFT010000068.1 GCA_018056405.1 Anaerolineae bacterium | reverse complement strand
CCCCTCTCCACACGCGGAGAGGGGACTGAGCCAGATACTTACTCCCCCTCTCCGTATATGGAGAGGGGGCCGGGGGGTGAGGTCTGCAACCGATCTCTGCACCTGCCCCCAAATCCGAATGCACCCAGTCAGCAGGGTGCGTGCAAAGGTTGTCAGCCACTCGTTTGACGTGGAAGCATGGAGACCTCACTCCCTGACCTCGCCCCACTCGCCCTTTCCCCCTCTCCGTAAGCGGCTGTACATTACCCACATCTTTGGTCGTGCCTGTCCCCCATCCCCGACCCTTCCCCCACAAGGGGGAAGGGAGAAAAGCTGCGGGCCGGCTCCTCTTCCCTCCGCGCAGCGCGGGGGAAGGGGCCGGGGGATGGGGGCAATCAGGCCCAACCGCGCACCTGTCTCCGCCCTGAAGTACTAGATCGTGTAATCCATCGCGTAGTCAGGCATATCCGCCGTGAGCGGCTCGTCGTCGTCCGGCTCGCTGCTGCCGTTGTCGTTGCCGTTGCGATGAATGGCCCGCTCAACCTCATCCAGCCGCAGCAGGATGCGATCCAGTCGCTCGGCGACGACATCCGGCAGCACATCGTGGCGCAGATCGGGGTGATGCGTGTCCGGCGGCGGCCCTTCGCGCCTGACGGGTTTGCCGGGGATGCCCACGACGACCATGCCCGGCTCGACATCTTGGACGACAACAGCGTTCGCGCCGATGCGTGAATTCTTGCCCACCGTGATCGCTCCTAATACTTTGGCTCCGGCGCCGACCACGACGCCGTCTTCGAGGGTCGGGTGGCGCTTGCCCGGCGTCAGGCTCACGCCGCCGAGCGTCACGCCATGATAGAGGGTCACGTCCGCGCCGATCTCGGCGGTCTCGCCGATGACGACGCCCATGCCGTGATCAATGAAGAAGCGCGGGCCAATGCGCGCGGCAGGGTGAATCTCGATCCCTGTCAGGAAGCGCGCCAGGTGCGACAGCCAGCGCGCCAACAGCCGCAGCCGCGCCTGCCACAGCCGGTGGGCGACACGATGCAGCCAGATGGCGTGCAGTCCTGGATAGGCCGTGAGCACCTCGAACCAGTGGCGGGCGGCGGGATCGCGCTCCAGAGTGCAATGAATGTCTTCGCAGATGGTTTTCAGCATAGTTCACGCTCCTGGCGGCGCTGGCCTGCCCTGTGCTCTTTGCCTCAATCGCCCAGGTCGTCGAACAGGGCGGTAGACAGATAACGCTCGCCCCACGAGGGGATGATCACCACGATCAGCTTGCCGGCGCTCTCCGGGCGATGGGCGACTTGCAGCGCCGCCCAGGTCGCCGCGCCGGACGAGATGCCGACGAGCAACCCTTCCTCGGTGGCCATGCGCCGCGCGGTGGCGAAGGCGTCCGGCCCGCTGACGGGGATGATCTCGTCGTAAATCTGCGTGTTGAGCACCTCCGGCACAAAGCCCGCGCCGATACCCTGGATGGGATGCGGCCCCTTCTGCCCGCCGGAGAGCACCGGCGAATCGGCAGGCTCGACGGCGACCACGCGCACGCCCGGCTTGCGCGCCTTGAGCACTTCGCCCACGCCGGTGATCGTGCCGCCCGTGCCCACGCCCGCCACGAAGATGTCCACCTGGCCCGCTGTGTCGCGCCAGATTTCCTCGGCGGTCGTGCGGCGGTGCACGTCAGGGTTGGCGACGTTGGTGAACTGCTGAGGGATGAAGGCGTTCCCGTGTTCGGCGGCGATGCGCTTGGCCGCTTCGATGGCTCCAGCCATGCCCTTCTCGCCGGGCGTGAGGACCAGCTCCGCGCCGAATGCGCGCAAAACCTTGCGCCGCTCCTTGCTCACCGTCTCCGGCATGGTGACGATCAGGTGGTAGCCGCGCTGGGCGCAGACCATCGCCAGGGCGATGCCGGTGTTGCCGCTGGTCGGCTCGACGATGAGCGTATCCGGGCCGATGTGCCCCTCGCGTTCGGCGGCCTCGATCATGGCCAGGCCGATACGGTCTTTGACGCTCTTGGCAGGATTGGTGTATTCGAGCTTAGCCAGGATGGTCGCCGGGGCGTCCTCGGTGATGCGGTTGAGGCGCACCAGCGGCGTGTTGCCGATAAGCTGGGTGACGTTGGCGGCGATGTGCATTTCCTGCGAGTTGGACATGGGTGGATGCGGCTCCTTTGCGCGCTGCTGCCAAATAAAAACCGGCCACGCTTGCTGCGTGACCGGTACGGGTCGGCTGTCTGCCAGGGCCAGAGTCAGGCCAGGGCGTCACGCCACAAGCGCTGCTTGCGTGCCTCCAGACAGATACAAGCGCAAACCTGGGCGTGAGGGGTCATGGCTGGCGAGAGTTCCTCAATATCCTGAGATTGCCCGGATAACTGTCATGATTATAAGAGATAAGGTGGAAGTTGCCAAGCGTTTCCTGGTCAGAAAGCTCAAAGACCCAGCATTGGCAGTCGTTGGCTTATTTGAGATTCAGCCCGAAAGCCTTTTCAAGCTCTGTACGCACATTTAAGAGATGTTTTCGAACGAATTTCTGAGCTGCCTCCTGATCGTAGTATTCGATGGGTTTAGTGAGGTAGCGCACATTGGAACTCGCTTCATAGAGGTCCTTATAGCTATCATAAGCGCCGCGAGCTAACTCCCTTACTTTTCTGGCGCGATATCGGTGTTTTTCCTCGTCCTGTGCGCGATCCCGAGCGGTTTCTGTATGGCCTATATCGCGTCGCGATGTGAAGCAAGCTTCAACAAGATGAACAGCAGCATAGAAGGCCGCCGTGATCGCCCAGTCCCTGAACTCAGGAGCATTTTCCAGGAGAAAATTCGCGCATTCTTCATTATGTCTCGCTTGCTCAATATGCGAGATTAGGTCTGCCACAGTCACCTCGTGAAAACACGCCGGGCAGTATTCCCCACCACTTCTCTGGGATCGTGACAAAGGACTAGAGGAATGTATCTGACCCAGATATGAGACTCTGGGTGCTTATCCATGAGCACTTCTTCGCGAGAGATCAGAAGCTCCATCAAGTCATCATCGTACTTTTGGTTATTGATGAAAACCCAGAAGAGGTTTTCGTCTTCTAGCTCATCCTGATAGATTGCTTCTACTTCCGGGATTGAGGTGAACACTTCCCGTGCAGTCTGCCCCAACGCTTCTGACGAGATCGCCTCTTTGATGAGATCAGACCAGTCGGAGAAGGACTCGAAAGGTGACGGCGCACTCAACAGTCGTTTGAGATACTGCATAAGCCGGCTTACTTCAACTGAAGAACGCCTCGTCTCCGATGTCAGGTGATACGGGGCGGCTACGGCGGAACGTTCGCGCTCCTCACGGAGTGCAAGAAGCACAGACTGGGGTAGCAATGAGTAATCTATCGCCCGCTGAGTCACGGTCGAGGATCGTGTTGACGTTACGGTTTCACCGGTATAAGACAGGCTCATCGGATAGCTCCCAAGTGAAGCTCCAGATTTTCCTCTACCAGTTCGCGGGCCAGCTTTAGGAACTCCTGGATAGCGGGCGAATCAACCCGTTCAAGTGGCTGCTCAACCACCGTATTAACATCAACATGCATTAGTATTGCCTCAGGCGTCTCTTCCTGTTTGGGCTGGTTGCGTAAACGAACCCAACAGTTCAGATCAAAGTTTTCACGTTGGATGTTCCGAAGATAGTGAAACTGGATTTCTCTCGCATCATGAGCCAGTTCTGGATTGATGTACCGGCGTCTAAGTTCTTGTGCCGCGTTCTCTGTTTCAGTTTCGAAGTTTACGACCAGACCCAATCTGTTCCCGAAAGTGGATAATCCACCTTCAAGTGCATTCCAGAGCCGCAAGATCGAATCTTGCATCAGTTCGAAGGCTTGCGAGAAATCCTCAGGTTCATACAGATATTGTTGAGGGGCATAGAATAGATCGCACCTGGCTGGTGCGAACTGACATGACCATCTCGTTTGAGCGTTTTGGATAATAATCTGAGGAGCCTCTGGCGGGGCATCTTGGGGTAAAGGAAAGATGATCGGGTCTACGCCGGAAAGCCCCGGCACAGCTTCAATTATGTGAGATGCTATTTTCAGGCGGGCTAGTTGCTGAATATGGGTCAAGAATATAGCTGTTTGGATCTGATCTAGCTTTAAGAGCATCGTCGGACCTCGTTAGCTCTTGCCATGAGAAGGCTTCAGGCCCAGCCAGTGGCTAATCAGAGTATACTCTGGAAGACGCTCTTAAAGCAAAGGCACAAAGGCACTGACATCTGAGCCTGCCTCTCATAATGAGGCGCAGAGAACACTGCTAACAGCGGGGGCTGTCAACTCCCTCTTAAGAACGGCGCAATAGGTATAGCCAACTTGTATGAAGCGCCAGCGATCCGGCAGAGCGCGGTGCGCCCCCCCGAAAGCGCCGGGTGCTGCCCGGCAATGCACTTCGACTCTGCCCGCGCTCTGCAATTCCCCCTTGACGGTGCTCCAAACCATGCGATTAGCCGCTTGTTCAGTAGCCGCTGTCACTGTATACTACTAGTAATGGCGCACGCAGTGGGGACCCCGCGCTGGTGGCCCCTCTGCTTCTCATCCGTGTACGTTTTCATGTAGAGTGGCGGACTGCCTAGGCGCTGGCTTGCCCGCTATCACACCGCCCGGCTGCCGGCGCGGGCACCCGCTCATTGAACTAACTCCCAATATAAGGTGGTAGCAAAGTATGGACTTCGAGGAAAACAAGCAGCCAACTCCCCCTGATGGCGAACCGGCTCACCCTGAGGCTGAAGGAGAGGCAGGCGAGAGCTTCCTGGAAATGCTGGAGGCTTCGTTCGACTACGAGCCGCCGCATCGGGGTGAAATCCGCGATGCGATCATTCTGCAGATCGAGCCGAATGAGATCATCGTAGATATGGGGGCTAAGCAGGATGGCATCGTCACCGCTCAGGACCTGGAACGGCTCGGCGATGCATACCGCAAATCGCTGAAGGTCGGCCAGACGGTACCGGTCTATGTGCTCAACCCGCGTGACTCGGACGGCAACCTGATCGTCTCGATCAACATGGGGTTGCAGCAGTACGACTGGGATGAAGCCCGCGCCTTGATGGACAAGGACGAGGTGGTGGAAGTCACCATCACCGGCCACAATCGTGGCGGCGTGCTTGTCCGCTGGAAATCGTTGGAAGGCTTCATCCCCTCGTCGCACATGGTCACGGTCAGCGCTGGTCTACAGGGCAACGAGCGCCGCGAAGCCCTGAACAATCTGGTCAACGAAACGGTGGGCGTGAAGGTGATCGAAGTGGACCAGGATCGCCGGCGCCTGATCTTCTCGGAGCGCGAGGCTCAACGCGAATGGCGCGCCCAGCAGAAGGCGCGGCTGTTGGCGACGCTCAACGAGGGCGATGTCGTGCGCGGTACCGTCACCGGCCTGCGCGACTTCGGCGCTTTCGTCAACTTGGGCGGCGCCGACGGCCTGATCCACGTCAGCGAGCTGGCCTGGCATCGGGTAGACCATCCGCGCGACGTGCTGAAGATCGGTGACGAGATCGAGGTCTACGTCCTGAGCCTGGATCGCAATACCAACCGCATCGCCCTCAGCCGCAAACGCCTGCTGCCCGATCCCTGGGACGATGCCCTGGAACGTTACCACGAGGGTATGTTCGTCGAAGGCACAGTGACCAACGTCGTGGACTTTGGCGCGTTCATTGCCCTCGACGACGGGCTGGAGGGTCTGCTGCATCTCAGTGAAATGGGCGACGGATCGCTCAAGGAGCCGCACAGCTACGTCAAGAAAGGCGACCGCCTGCAACTGCGCATCAGCCGCCTGGAGCCGGATCAGCGCCGGGTAGGGTTCACGCAGCGCTGGGGCATCGAGCAGGAAGAGCCGCTCGAAGCGCCCGCGCCGCCGGAAGCGCCCGCACAAGCGTCTGAAGCGACTCCCGCTGAAGCGCCGCAAGACGCAGATGAACCGCCTGACACACCGCCAGGCGGAGTGGCAGACGCGCCCGCAGACCTGGCGGAAGACAACACCAACAACGAGGACTGAACGACACGCCCACTGGCGTGCGCCCCATGCTTCCCATAGAGGTTCTGCCAACCGCAGCGGTTGGGAAGGGGAGGTGTGTGTCTCGCCCGGCCTGATGGCGCGTCGTGTGAATAAATGATCAATCAGGTTTGACAAACTTCAGCGCCGCCGTTATAATGCTCCCGACTATGGAAAGGGGGGCGCGCTGCGCTGGGAAGTCGCTTGGCTGCCGGATCATGTTGTATCTTGTTTGCCATCTCCGCGGTCATTGAACGACTGAACCAGACCGGCGTACCCAGAGCGAGTTGCTAAGGCCATAGCGACCGGTTGCGATCAGCGGTACGTTCGCACCGGTTTTTTGCTGCCCATTCCCTGGTCAAAAAATACGACCCCTGGGGGCTATCTAGCAGGAAACATGATCACAACAGACTCTCACTCGAACGTGACCGAATCGGATATGGATTTCTTGACGTTGCTCGAGGAATCCCTCATCAATCAGCCCATGCGTGGCGACATTGTTGTGGGCGTCATCCAGTCTATTGACAGCATGGGAATGCTCGTTGACCTGGGCATGAAGCGAGATGGCGTGGTGTCGCGCAGCGACCTGGAGCGTCTCGGCGAAGAAGCCAACTTCGCGGTCGGCGACGAAGTTCCCGTCCTGATCGTGCGCCCCGAAGACGAAGACGGTAACATGATCGTCTCGGTGGCTCAGGCCAAGCAGAACGAAGACTGGCTGCGCGCTGAAGAGCTGATGAACAGCGAGGAGATTTGGGACGGCGAAGTGGCCGATGCCAACCGGGGCGGCCTGATCGTCCCCTTCGGCAACCTGCGCGGTTTCGTGCCGGCCAGCCATGTCACCAACCTTCCGCGCGGACTGAACGAAGAGGAGCGCACGGAGTTCCTGACGGCCATGATCGGCCAGCCGATCAGCGTCAAAGTGATCGAGGTCAACCGCCGTCGCCGCCGCCTGGTGCTCAGCCAGCGCGAGGCTCAGCGCGAGCTGCGCGACGCCAACAAGGACGAGCTGCTCTCTGCGCTGGCCGAAGGTGAGACCCGCAAGGGTATCGTCAGCGGCCTGCGCGACTTCGGCGCGTTCGTAGACCTGGGCGGAGCCGACGGTCTGATTCATATCAGCGAGCTGGCCTGGCACCGCGTCAAACACCCGCGCGAAGTCCTGCGCGTCGGCCAGGAGGTCGAGGTCTACGTGCTGCGCCTGGATCAGGAAGGCCGCCGCATTGGGCTGTCGCTCAAGCGTCTGCAACCCAATCCCTGGTCGCAGGTGGACGAGATGTACCATGTCGGTCAGATCGTCGAGGGCGTCATCAGCCGCGTGACCCAGTTTGGCGCGTTTGTCAGCATGGAGCCGGGCATCGAAGCCCTGCTGCACGCCAGTCAGATTGCCGACCCCGCGCCGGAGAACCCTGCCGACCTGCTGCACGACGGCCAGACCATTCAGGCGCGGATCATCAGCATCGAGCCGCATCGCCAACGCCTGGGCCTGAGCATCCGCGACATTGACAACGGCCTGACCCTGCTCACCGAAGACGCGGAAATTGAGGCTGGTCAAACGGTATTGGACACGGTAGAATCCGTTGCCGAGGAACCGGTGGCCGAGGAAGAATCGAACGCGGATTAGCAATCAGCCCTCGCATGACATTCACAAGGCAGGTTCTCACGACCTGCCTTTCTTGTTGTCGGGTCGGCTCCGCAAAACTCTGATGCAAGAGGGGAGGTGAACTACGTGGCTCATGTGGAACTACAGCCTGGCGAGTCGCAGGATCAGCTTCTGAAGCGCTTCCGCAAGAGCGTGGCCAAGAGCGGTATCCTGAGCACGGTGCGCCGCAAGCGTTGGCACGTCTCAAAGAGCGAATTGCGCCGTATTCAGAAGAAGAAGGCGATCCGCCGCGCGCGCCGCAAGCAGCGCAAGCAGAGCCGGTTCTAAGGGCTGGCTCCTTGCACTAACGGAACTGCCGATGCGCCGGGTGCACGAACAACCTGTCGCCAGGAGAAGTTCGGGAATGCTCGCTGAACGCCTCCTCCCTCAATCCCCCCTCCAGCGAAGCTAGAGGGGGACAATCGGGCAGGCGGTTTTCCCCTGCGCCAGGGGGGGCAAGGGTGTGTGCAGTTGCCTGACAGGTTTTGCACGCACCCGTTGCCAATCCGCCCCTTGCGAGTTATCTTCTTAGCGCATGTGCGGCGGGCCAGAGAAAAGATAACCACACCCTATGGTCAAACGTTCTGACGATAAACTTGAGATGGAAGGCACGGTGGTCGAAGCCCTACCGAACACTCAATTCACGGTCGAGCTGGAGAACGGGCACCGAGTCCTGGCGTACCTCTCCGGCAAGATGCGGCGCTACTACATCCGCATCCTGCTTGGCGACCGCGTTCGCGTCGAGCTAACCCCCTATGACCTGACGCGCGGTCGCATCACCTACCGCTACCGCCGGCGTGGCAGCCTGGCCGAGGAATCCGAAGAACGTTAGACCCTTTACCGTCTGGCCCGCTTGCGAGTCGTGAGTCATGAGTTTTGAGTCTTGAGACGGGAGTCCGTTCTGTCTGCGCTGAGGGCGCAAGACGCACCAGACTCATGACTTGGAGACCATGCGGAAACCTCACCCCCCAGCCCCCTCTCCGTTTACAGAGAGGGGGAGTCGTTGTGCGGTTAAATCCCCTCTCCGCATGTGGAGAGGAGATTGAGGGGTGGGGTAAATCGTAGCGCAGACCTTTCCGTACGGCCTCTCAAGACTCCTGACTCTTGATGTGTGCCCGGCGTGTCAGTTCGAATCGGTCGGGTGCAGGCCGGGGATGTCACGCGTAAGGCCCTTCAACCCCCGGTCAATCTCCCAGGGATAGACAATATAAGCGTCGGTGACGGCGGCGTAGAAGTCTGGCTCGGCGCGGCTGAACAGCGAGCGGTAGGGGTTGAAGTGGAACACGCAGGTGAAGGCGGTCGCGCCCGCCGCCTGCACGCGACTCTTGACGGCGGTGCTCGTTCGCCCGCTGCCCCACACGTCATCCACAATGAGCACGCGCTTGCCGGCCAGCAGCGAGTTTTCGGGGAATTGCAGGAACTTGGGCCAGACGAGCAGGCGCGTCTTGTCGTCCAGATCGTGCTCGGCGGGGAAGTCCACCGCCGCGTTGAACACATCGGTGATGTCCAGCGCCTCGGCCAACAGGCCGCCTGGCACAATTCCCCCGCGCGTGATGGTGATCATCGCGTCGAAGTGCCCCGCTGCGCGCAACTGAGGCAGCAGCACATCTACCAGCTTATCCACATCCGACCATGTTAACCATTCCTGGCGCAGCGGGCGGCGCGACGGTTCCATGTGGCGCGTCCTTTACCGGGAGTTCCCCAGGATTGTAGGCGGTGAGCTACCGCGTCATTATGACCGCAGATGGGCGCAAAGTCAAAGCGTTGACGGGGAGCCACGAACAAGTTGTTGGGCAATTGCCAGAACGCCTCCATCCCCGGCCTTTCCCTCTTGTGGTTCAGGGCGGACAGGCGTTGAGATTGGCTGATAGTCTGGGGCAGGTCTTCACTTTACCTCACCCCTGCTTGGCGCTGACGTGCCTCACCGCCCCCTCTCCGGTCTATACAAGAGCCGGGGAGGGGGAACGTGTTTGCACCCGGCGATCAAAGTCCCCCTCTCTAGCTCGGCTGGAGAGGGGGATTGAGGGGGAGAGGCGCAGCGGGCGGCGATCAGACTTCCGAAGTTTCTGAAAACTTCGGAAGTCTGGTGCGGCGGAAGGCCCCTCCCCCTGGCCCCCTCCCCGGCAGAGCTGTATAGACCGGAGAGATAGCTGACACACGTTCGGAGACATCGCTGACACTTTAGGGGATAATGAAGGCATCACGCCGAGCCGAGTAGAAAGAGGCGGAGGATGCCTTGGAAGGTGGGAACAGC
>JAGPFT010000067.1 GCA_018056405.1 Anaerolineae bacterium | reverse complement strand
GGCCTGGAGTGTGCGCTCTTCTCCCTTCCTCCCCTGGTGGGAAGGGCCGGGGATGGGGGGAAGAGGCAGGGATAAGGCTTCTCAAACGGCCTCATTAGATTGGTAGGAGTTGGGCAATGCACTATCACTCTGAGTCTTTGATCCGCGACCTGCAAGAACGCGCGCGCCAGATTCGCCTCGACGTGCTGGATATGGTCTACCGTCGCGCGGCGGGGCACCCTGGCGGGTCGTTCTCGTGCGCCGAAATGCTGGCCGCCCTGTACTTTCATCACCTGAAGATTGACCCGGCGCGCCCCGACTGGCCGGAGCGCGACCGCTTCTTGCTCAGCAAGGGGCACGCGGCAGCGGCGCTGTACTCGGCGCTGGCCCAGCGCGGTTTCTTCCCGGCGGAAGACCTGGAACGCTGGGGGCACATCGGCGCGCACCTGCAAGGTCACCCCGACCGCCTCAAGACGCCCGGCGTGGAGATGTCGTCGGGCTTTCTGGGGCACGGGCTGTCGGTGGCGGTGGGCCTGGCCCTCGCCCAGCGGCTGCGCGGCCCGCGCTACCACATCTACGTCATGATGAGCGACGGCGACATGCAGTCGGGCGTCGCCTGGGAAGGCGCGATGGCCGCCTCCAAGTTCAAGACCAGCGAAGTGACCGTGCTGATGGACTACAACGATGTACAGCTTGACGGCGCGGTGCACGACATCATGCCATTGGAGCCGCTGGTAGATAAGTGGCGCGCCTTCGGCTTCGCCGTCATCGAGATCAATGGGCATAATCTGCGCCAGGTCCTGGAGGCGCTGGACACCGCCCTGGAGATTCACAGTCTGCCCACCGTCATCGTCGCCCACACCACGAAGGGCAAGGGCGTTTCCTTCATGGAGAACACGGCCAAGTGGCATGGCGCGGTGCCCAACGAGGCCGAGTACGCGCAGGCCAGGGCCGAACTGAAAGGATACGAGGCATGAGCGAGATTCCACAGCGCCAGGCCTATGGCCTGGCCCTGGCCGACTACGGTGCCGTCAATCCCGATGTGGTCGTGCTCGATGCGGACGTATCGTCCTCGACCCTGACCAAGTACTTCGCCGACCGCTTCCCGGCGCGCTTCTTCAATCTGGGCGTGACCGAGGCTTCGATGGTCAACGTGGGTGTGGGCCTGGCCCTGGGCGGGGCCATCCCCTTCGTCAATACGTTCGCCGCGCTGCTCACCCTGCGTGCCTGCGAGCAGATTCGTACCTGCGTGGCCTACGCCCGCACCAACGTCAAGCTCGTCGGCGGCTACTCCGGCCTGTCGGACTACAAGGATGGCCCCACGCACTTCGCCACCAACGACGTAGCGCTGATGCGGGCCATGCCCCACATGGTCGTGCTGGCCCCCGCCGACAACACCGAGGCCGCCTTGCTGGTGCCGGTCATTGCCGAGCACGAGGGGCCGGTCTATATGCGCATCAGCCGCGCCGCTGTGCCGGACGTGTTCAGCAGCAGCCACACGGTGCGTATCGGCCAGGGCACGACCGTCCGCCCCGGCAGCGACGTGACGATCATCGGGTCGGGCAGCATGGTCGGGCGCTGCGTGCAGGCCGCTGACCTGCTGGCGAAAGAGGGCATCAGCGCCCGCGTCCTGTCCATGACTTCGATCAAGCCCTTCGACGCCAATCTGGTGCGGCAGGCCGCCGAGGAAACCGGCGCGCTGGTCACTGCCGAAGATCACACCATCCTGGGCGGGTTGGGCAGCGCGGTCGCCGAAGCCCTGGCCGGGGGATACCCGGCGCCGGTCGAGTTCGTCGGCCTCAAGGACACCTTCGCCGAGACCGGCCCCGACCCCGACACATTGATGGACGCCTGGGGGCTGGGCGTGACTGATGTCGCTGCCGCCGCCCGGCGCGCCCTGCAGCGCAAGCGTTGAGCGCCGCCCGATCAGACGAGGAGATACTGATGCGAATCGCAGTCATCAACGAGACAAGCGCGGCGGATCGCAACGCCGACATCCTGGCGGCGCTCGACGGGCGCGGCCACACCGTGATCAACGCCGGCATGGTCAAAAACGGGGCCAAGCCGGAGCTAACCTACATCCACACCGGGCTGCTGGCGGCGCTCTTGCTCAACACCGAGCGCGCCGACTTCGTTGTGGGCGGCTGCGGCACCGGGCAGGGCTTCCTCAACGCGGCCATGCAGTACCCCGGCGTGTTCTGCGGGCACATCCTCACTTCGCTCGACGCCTGGCTGTTCGCCCAGATCAACGGCGGCAACTGCATCTCGCTCATGCTCAACCAGGGTTACGGCTGGGCGGCAGACGTCAACCTGCGTTTCATCTTCGACTGCCTCTTCAGCGCCGAGTTCGGGGCGGGCTATCCCGCCCACCGCCAGGCGTCGCAGCGCCAGTCGCGCGAGATTCTGACTGGCGTCTCGGCCCTCACCCACAGGACGATGGCCGAGATCGTCTCCGCGCTACCGGGCGACGTGCTCCTACCGGTGTTACAATTCCCCGGCGTCGAGTCGCTGCTTGACGTAGACACGCTTCAAGACGCGGCGCTCAAGGCGGCGCTTGCGCAACGAATGGGTTAAACAGAGGGAAGGTTATGGCATCACAGACACTCCAAAACTACATCAACGGCGCGTGGCACGCCTCAGCGGCGGCGCAGCACGCGACGGTCCACAACCCGGCGACGGGCGAAGTGCTGGCCCAGGTGCCGCTCTCGCCAGCGGGCGAAGTGGACGCCGCAGCGCAAGCCGCTGCCGCCGCGTTCGAGACCTGGCGGCGCGTCCCGGCCACTGAGCGCATCCAATATTTGTTCAAGCTCAAAGACCTGCTCGAAGCGCACATTGACGAGCTTTCGCGCTCGATCACCACCGAGAACGGCAAGACCTTCGCCGAGGCCAAAGGCGAGATACGCCGGGCCATCGAGAACGTGGAAGTCGCCTGTGGCATCCCCATCCTGATGCAAGGCGAGTTCTCCGAGGACATCGCCAGCGGCATTGACGAGTTCGTCATCCGCCAGCCGGTGGGCGTGGCGGCGATCATCGCGCCGTTCAACTTCCCCGGCATGATCCCCTTCTGGTTCCTGCCCTACGCCGTGGCCACCGGCAATACAGTGATCATCAAGCCGTCCGAGCGCTGCCCGCTCACCATGCACCTGGCCGTTGAGCTGATGGAACAGGCGGGCTTCCCGCCGGGTGTGATTAACCTAGTCAATGGTGGAGCGGATACGGTCAACGCCATCCTCGATCACCCCCGCGTCGGCGCGGTCAGCTTCGTCGGCTCGACGCCCGTCGCCCGCCACATCTATGCGCGCGCGTCGGCCAACGGCAAGCGCGTCCAGGCGCAGGGCGGAGCCAAGAATCCGATTGTCATCCTGCCCGACGCCGACATGGAGGTGACCACGCGCATCGCCGCCGACAGCGCCTTCGGCAACACCGGGCAACGTTGCCTGGCTGCTGCCCTGGCCATCACCGTCGGCGAAGCGGAAGAGTCCTTCACCGAGGCCATCGCCGAGGCAGCGCGCCAGCGCGTGGTCGGCAATGGCCTCGACCCCGACGTGACCATGGGGCCGGTCATCTCGCCGCAGAGCTTGGCCCGCATCGAAGGGCTGATCCAGCAGGGCGTGGACGAGGGTGCGCGCCTGGTCGTGGATGGGCGCAATACCGTGATCAAGGGCTACGAGGGCGGCAACTTCCTGCGCCCGACCATCCTGCGCGATGTCGTGCCCGGCGGGATCATCGCCCGCACCGAGATCTTCGGGCCGGTGCTGGGCCTGATGCACGTCGAGACAGTGGACGAGGCTATTGCCCTGGTCAACAGCGGCGAATATGGCAACATGGCCTGCCTGTTCACCAACAGTGGCGCGTCGGCGCGCAAGTTCCGCAACGAGGCGATGGTCGGCAACATTGGCATCAACATTGGCGTCGCCGCACCGATGGCCTTCTTCCCCTTCAGCGGGTGGCGGGCCAGCTTCTTCGGCACGCTGCACGGCCAGGGCCGCCACGCCGTTGAGTTCTTCACCCAGACCAAAGTGGTCATCGAGCGCTGGCCAAAGGAGTGGACGCGCAAGTTCTAGGGTTTACGGCGCGAGCGCCCCGCTGGGCGGCATCTGACGACGCAGAATACGCGAGCCATCCCGTCACCGAGTTCGTGAAATCGGGATGGCTCGTGTGCTGTTGGGCATGTATCGGCGGCGGACCCGTGCACTATGGGCGATGCCTGGGATAGATTCGCATCGGGAAAACTAGCGCATGATCACGCGCATCGAAGAGGTTGCAGGTACCAGGAAGAGTTCCAGTAGGGTCAGTGTGCTAGGGCGGGACTTGCGAAGACTGCGGCTGACTGAGACCGGGATCAGAAATTAGCACACCTGCCACGAGCGGCGGCTGTGGGATTGTATGAGAGTCTGATCAATAGGGCGCGTGTCAGTTCGCTACTTTTTCTTCTTCTTGTCCTTCTTCTTGTCCTTGTTGCCGTCCTGCTTCTTGGGCTTGTCTGGCTTCTTCGTCATGATGCACTCTCACTTGTATGACGCTTGCAGAACTATAATGCTAGTATAGTTGATCTGGGCCGCCTGGGGCAAGCAAACCATTCCGCCAGGGCACCTCACGATGGGGACGAGGTTCTGAACCGCAGAGGCGCAGAGGACGCGGAGAAGAACTGAGAGACCCTTGGAGAAGCTGTCCCCTCCATCCCCCAGCCCCTTCCCCCGCGCTGCGCGGAGGGAAGGGGAGCAGGCCCGCCGCTTTTCTCCCTTCCCTCCTTGTGGGGGAAGGGCCGGGGATGGGGGGAAACGGGCACGGCCAAAGATGTGGGTCATGGATAGCCACGTTGGAGAGGGGGCGGCGAGGCCCGCGACAGAGGGCCGAACGGGGGTGAGGTTCTTGAACCGCAGAGCCTTGAGCGCGGTCCCTACTCCACCGGCCACGCTTCCAGCAGCGCCGCCGCCCGGTCGAGCGGATCGGTCGCGGCCAGCGCCGCCGCACGCCCGGCGCGCGCCACGTCCAGCGA
This sequence comes from Anaerolineae bacterium, assembly GCA_018056405.1. GTDB lineage: Bacteria > Chloroflexota > Anaerolineae > Aggregatilineales > Aggregatilineaceae > UBA2029. Next base: position 5,126 of record JAGPFT010000067.1, on the reverse strand, counting down.
CACCAGCGGGCGGGGGTCGGCGCACTCGATGGCCCACAGGTTGGCGCTGTCGCGGACGGCGCGGGTTGCCTCGCTCAGCGCCGCACTGATGGCTTCGGCGCTGGGGTGAGCCTCTCGCTGCTGAGGGCTGAGCACCCGCACGGCGGGGACGAGAATCGTCTCCTGGCAGGAGACCGTCTCGCCGAAGATGACGCGATCCCACAGTGCCAGCGCCGCCGCCTGCGCCGCGCGGACTTCGCCCAGGTGAGCGGCGAGATCGGCGCGCACCTCGCCCGCCGTCACGTCCGGGCTGTCCCACAGCGTGCAGCTCGCCAGCGCCAGGCCGATGACCAGGCAGACAACCGACCGCCTCATGCGCTCTCCCCACGCGCGCCACACGCCCGGCGGCGCGTGTAGCCATTCTACGCCCGGACACGGTACAATGCGAGCCGCGTCCCGCGCATGGGAGAGACGTTCGCACATGACCGTTCGCCGCTGGCTGGCCGTCATCCTGCTGGTGACCGTCCTGGGACGGGTCGCCTTCATCCTGCTCTTCGACCACACGCTCTCGTTGCAGACCTCCGGCTACGACGCCTACGCCGTGAACCTGATCGAGGGGCGGGGCTACACGCGCTTCGACGACCGGGGCGGCGACTCCGACCTGCCGCCGCTCTACCCGTTCTTCCTGGTGGGCGTGTACAAGACGCTGGGGCGCGACCCGATCGCCGTCGCTGTTGTGCAGATCGGGCTGGACGCGCTGACCGTCCTGCTGCTGTTCTGGATCGGGCGGCGGGTGGCTGGCGAGGCGGAGGATGGCGTGCAAAATGCGTCCAGCAGTGTGCCGCGCCCTGGTTTACCTCACCCCCGCTCGGCGCTGGCGCGCCTCGCCGCCCCCTCTCCATGCATGGAGAGGGGGCAAGCCGAGCGTAGCGAGGCTGGGGGTGAGGTCAATGCCTCGGCGGTCGGGCTGCTGGCAGCGGCCTTCTACGGCGCGTACCCCTACCTGCTCTACCAGAACCTGACGCTCAACGACACGGGCCTGTTCATCTTCCTGCTGACCGCCGGCCTTGCGGCAGCGTACAAAGCGCGCGATGCGCGCGACCCGCGTTGGGCGGCAGCGTTGGGCGTCGCCTTCGGGCTGGGCGCGCTGACCAAGACGCTGATCGTGCTGGTGTGGCCGCTGCTGGCGCTGTGGTGGTGGCGGGCGCTGGGATTGCGGCGGGCCATTGCCCTGAGCGCGGCGAGCGGGATCGCGTTGCTGCTGGTGATCGCGCCCTGGGCGGTGCGCAACACGCGCCTGCACGGCGAGTTGGTGCTGATCAGCACCAACGGCGGCAGTAACCTGCACCAGGGCAACAATTCCTGCGTGGCGGACTATCTATCCCGTGGCTGGGACGCGCAGTGGGTGCGGTGCATCGAGCTGGCCCCGCCGGAGCTGAGCGAGACTGAGGCCGACCGCTGGCACCGCGAGCAGGCGCTGACTTACCTGCGCGAGCATCCCGGCGAGTGGCCGCGCCTGTTCTGGACGAAGCTGTGGGTGCTGTGGAGTCCGGTGATCATGCCCTACGACCTGCCGCCCGACCCCTATCTGGTGGACGACGCCGTGCTGCAATTCGAGTCCACGCCCTTCCAGGTGGCGCGGGTGGTGCACGCCCTCTACTTCACGCCGCTGCTGATCCTGGGCCTCGCCGGGCTGATCCTGGGCTGGCGCGACCGGCTGGAGATCGCTCCGCTGGTCGCTGTGTTCGTCGCCATCACCGTCACCTACCTGATCTTCCACCCGTCCACGCGCTACCGCTCGCCCGCCGACCCCTTCCTGTTCATCCTGGCCGCCTACAGCGTGACGCGGCTGTGGGCGCGGATCACGGCGGGCCGGGCGTGGCGCTGGACACTGCTGCGGGAGACCCGCCGTGGATGACGCGAGCTACCAGGAGAAACTGGCCGGCGAGGCCGCCCTGTGGGGGCGCGTGGCCGAGGAGCAGGCGCAACGTCTGCCCCCTGACTGGCGTTATCACCGCAGTCTGCGCCATAACGCCGTCGTGCACGCGCGCGACATTGACGCACTGCTGGCTCGCATCACCCCCGGCATGAAGGTGCTGGAGCTTGGCTGCGCGTCCGGCTGGCTGACCCTGGCGATGGCCCAACGCGGGGCTGTCGCGCACGGGATAGACATCAGCGAGGGGGTGATTGGCGTCGCCCGCGACTATTACGAGTCGATCAAGGACACCGTGCCCGGCGCAGTCACCTGCGCGGTGACAGACCTCAACGCGCTCGATTTGCCGCCCGCCACCTACGACGTGATTGCCGCCAAAGGCGTGCTGCATCACCTGGTGCGCCTGGAACACGTCATTGACCAGATGTACGCGGCGCTCAAGCCGGGTGGGTTGTTCTGGGTCTCGGACACGCACGGTGACGAATCCCTGCCGGTGACGCTGCTGGCCGGCGCGCTGACGCTGGCCCTGCCCACGCAGGTCTCCTACCGCGAGAAGGTGCGCGGCCTGCTGCGCTTCGGCCGGCGCGCGCCGCAGCGGGTGAGAGCCAGCATCCAGGCGGACGGCCTCTCGCCGTTCGAGGGCGCGGGGCGCGACCAGGATTGGGTCGCGCTGGTCCGGCAACGCTTCACCGTCGAGCGGACGGCGGGCAAGCCCGCCGTGACCGGCTACGTCACCGCGCAGCTTGCGCTGCCCGATCGGGTTGCTGTCCCACTGCTGCGCGCGCTGGCCGTCCCCGACCGCTGGGCAGTCCGGCTGGGCCTGCTACGCAGCACTGGCGTCGTGCTTTTCGCGCGCAAGGACGAAGGGCTGCCGTGAACCTGCTGCACGTCATTCCCTACTATGCGCCCGCCTGGGCCTATGGCGGGTCGGTGCGCGCGGCGACCGATCTCACCCGCGCGCTGGTACAGGCCGGGCACCGCGTCACCGTGCTGACCACCGACACGCTCAGCCCCACCGCGCGCGCGCCCGTCCTGCGCGAGACGCTGGACGGCGTGGAGGTGGTGCGCGTCCGCAACCTGAGCAACGCCCTGCGCGGGCGACTCAACCTGTCTACGCCGCGCGGCCTGGCCGCCGTCGCCCGTACCCTGATCGCCGAGCGCCAGATTGACCTGGTGCACTGCCACGAACTGCGGGCGGTCGAGACTCTGCGCGTCGCGCCGGTGGCGAAGGCGCTGGATGTGCCGGTCGTCGTGTCGCCGCACGGCACGCTGCCCACCAACACGGGACGCGCCACCTTCAAGCGGGCGTGGGATCGGCTCCCTGGCAGACGCTTACTGCCGTACTTCGATGCCGTGATCGCCCTGACCCGCGACGAGGCGGCGGACGCGCGGGCGCTGTGGGCCGCGCGCGGCATAGACATCCCCATTCACATCGTGCCCAATGGCGTGCACCTGGACGAGTTCGCCGCGCTGCCGCCCAAAGAGGCCGCCCGCGCCCGCTGGAACCTGGGCGAGGGGCCGGTCGTGCTGTTCCTGGGGCGGCTGCACGCGCGCAAGGGCCTGCAAGTGCTGCTGCCCGCCTTCGCCGGGGCGCTGGAACAGGTGCCGGACGCGCGTCTGCTCATCGTCGGGCCGGACGAGGGGATGCTGGCCGCATTGCAGGCGCAGGCCCGCGCGCTCGGCCTGGCCGGAGGGTCTGATACCAACTCAGATCGTGATAACGATGCCCTTGTAGGGGCGGGTTTCAAAACCCGCCCCTACAACGACCCCGCCAAATGCCCACCTGTCCCCAACGCGGCGTCCGGCGGAGCGCGCGCCCTCTTCACCGGTCTGCTGACCGGCCCCGACCGCCTGGCGGCGCTGGCTGCCGCCGACCTCTTCGCCCTGCCCGCCGAGGGCGAGGGCTTCTCGATGGCCGTCCTGGAGGCGCTGGCTTGCGGGCTGCCCGTCCTGCTGACGCCCGGCTGCCACTTCTCAGAGGCGGCGGAGGCGGAGGCGGGCGTCGTCGTCCCGCGCGAAGTGGAAGCGCTGCGCGCGGCGCTGGTCGCCCTGCTGTCCGACTCCGACCGCCGTGCGGCGATGGGGCGGTCGGCGCGCGCCCTGGTGGAAGCGCGCTACACCTGGCCGCAGATCGTCGCGCAGATGGAAGCGGCCTACGCCGCCGTCATCACCAGGAAGCGCCGCTGATGGACGCCGGCACGCCCCTCCCCGCGCCGGATGTGGCCACCGGCGGCTTCAGTTCGGCGGCGGCGCAGCGCGCGGCGCGCAATGCCACCGCCCTGGCCCTGTCCAACATCGTCTCGAAGGGCGTGCTCTTCGCCTGGCAGTTGCTGCTGGCGCGCTGGTTGGGCGCGGAAGGCTACGGCATCTACGGGACAATCGGCGCGCTGCTGGCAGTGGGCGCGGCCATCCCCGACTTCGGCATGGGGCTGATCGTCATCCGCGACGTGGCCAACCGTCCCCAGGACGCCAACCGCTACCTGACCGCGACGCTGACCCTTCAGCCGATCCTGGCTGCCCTCGGCTACGTCGTGCTGACCGTTGCCGCCTTCCTCTTCGGCTACGAGACAGAGTTGCGCGCGCTGCTGGCCTTCGCCGCGCTGAGCCTGCTGGTAGACGCGCTGGGCAACATGTGTCACAACCAACTGCTGGCCGTCGAGCGCATGGTCATCCCCGCCGCCATCGCCACCGGGCACGTGATCGTCCTGGTCATCCTGGCCGGGATCGCGCTGGCGGCGGGCGCGGGGCTGTGGGGACTGTACGCGGCGACACTGGTCGCCGGGCTGCTGCGCGCGGCGGTCTATTGGGCGGCGCTGCTGCACATCGGGGCGCGCCCGCAGTTCCCGGTGGACTGGGGCGTGGCGCGCGGACTGTTGATTGCCGGCTGGCCCATCGCCGTGACCTCGTTCCTGGCTCTGACCTATCAGCACGCCGACAAGCTGCTCACCACCGCGCTGATCGGGGCCGAAGGCACCGGGCAGCTCACGGCGGGCTTCGTCATCGTCTTCGGCGTGATCGAGCTGCTCAGCACGACGGTGCTGGTGGCCGTCTTCCCGCTGATGTCGCGCACCTACGCAAGCGGGCAGCACCGCCTGTTCGAGGTCATGCTGGAGAAGCTGGCCTTCTTCAACCTGACGCTGAGCCTGCCCATCGCCATCTTCACCTCGCTGCTGGCTGTGCCGCTGGCGACATGGGTCTTCGGCGCGGAGTTCAC
>JAGPFT010000066.1 GCA_018056405.1 Anaerolineae bacterium | reverse complement strand
GTATTGTGCCGTGAACTGGCTCTCAATCCGGCGAACGAGGTCATAGAGCATCGCCGTGCCGGTCACGGTGAGAGTTCCTTCGGTCGCCGCGTCCACTTGAATGGGGCTGATCGGGCGCGAGAAAGTACGCCCCGTCTTCGCAGCAAGCAGGTTGGCGAGGCCCGTCTCGTAGGTCGCAGCGTCGGCGGGCGTGTAGCCGAGCGCCGGCCCCTGCGCCGTGACGCCGCCGTCGCCTGTCAGCGCGAACTCGACGAACGCCTGCACCTCAGGCCGCGCCGCGCTCTCCGCGTTGATATACAGGTAGTCGGTGCGGGCCAGCGGGTACGTCCGCTCGGCCAGCGTCTCCACTTCCGGCGCGATGCACGCACCCGCCGCGTCCTGCACCTGCAACGGCACAACCACCCCGTCGGGGTCGGCAGCGGCCAGGTCAGCCAGCATCATGTAGGCGAACGCGCCCGCGCCTTCCTCCTGCACCTTTGCCAGGAGCGCCGCCGAGTCGCCGGGTGTCTCAATGCCGTCGCGCAGCGCGCCTGCCGGCACCAGACTCGCGAACAGCAATGCAGCCCGCGACTGCGCCTCCGGCCCGTAGAAAGCCACCGGATCGCTGAGCGTCTGCGAACCGAGGTCGGCCCAGGTGAGGTCGGCAGCAGCGCCCAACTGCCAGGCATCGGACACGACGCTCTGCGCCAGGCAGGTCAGCCCGGCTTGGGGTGCGGCCAGCAGCGCCAGCGCCTCATAAGCCAGCGCCACCTCCACAAAGCCCTTGCCCCGATCGGCGCACGCCTGAATCTGCGCGTCGCTGATCGGCCCGGTGGACATCACAACATCCACGTCACCGTTGCACAGCCCCTCAAAGGCGGCGCGCAGCCCGCCGCTGGTGTCAATCTGCACGTCCGCGCCCTCGTCCTGCGCTGCGTAGGCGTCGCGGATGGCACTGACGAGCGCCTCAAGCTCTGGCGTCCCCTGGACGACGACGGGCTGCGTCTCGTCATCCTGGGCCAGGCCGACCGGGACGGCCAGCGCGAAAATCATGGTCGCAGCCACAGCAACCAGTAAAACAGGCCGAAACAAGCGCCAGGAGTACGGCATACGGGAATCTCCTCCAGGTTCAGTAGAATGTGGGCAGACGGCGCGCCATCCGCATTTCATTGGCAACTCAGCAGACGCGCGCAGTGCGAACCACCTGCCAGCATCAGATCGCTTTTGGCGGTACACTGGGGCACGATTTTACACACTCGCCGCAAGATGTCCAGAATGAGCCGCGCGGCGCGCGTGCAAGACCTGCCAGGCGGTAGGGGCGCTGCTCTGCTGCGCCCACATGCACCAACTTAAGCCTGGCTGCGCACGCCTCTCCCCCTCAATCCCCCTCTCCAGCAGAGCTAGAGAGGGGGACTTTGACCGCCAGACGGGACGTTTTCCCCCTCCCTGGCTTGGCCGGGGAGGGGGCCAGGGGGAGGGGCGTTCTGCCCGTACCACGCGCCCAGAAGCCTTAAGTTGGTGCACACGGGGCGCTGCTCTGCTGCGCCCGGATTACCTTATTCCTGCCCGGCGCTGACGCGCAAAGGTACCGGAGACGTGATGGTGTCCGCCAGCCACAAGAACCACCTCCCCACCCTCGCGTGGCGGTCGCTGCTACGCCTCGGCTTCCGCCTGCTCTACAACGAGCTGGCCTTCACCTACGATGCCGTGAGCGCGGTCGTCAGCCTGGGCCAGTGGAGTGCCTGGCAGCGCGCGACCCTCCCTCACCTGAAGGCGCGGCCCGGCGACTCCGTGCTGGAATTGGCGCACGGCACCGGACGCCTGGCCATTGACCTGCGCCGGATGGGGTACCGGCTGACCGCGCTCGACCTCAGCCGCGCGATGGGGCGCATCGCCCGGAGGCGGCTGAGACGCTGGGGCTGGTGTCCCTCGCTGGTGCGGGCGCGCGCCCAGGCGTTGCCCTTCCCTGCCGGGCACTTCGCCGCTGTCGTGAGCACTTTTCCCACCGAGTTCATCGCCGACCCGTGCACGCTGCGCGAAGTCAACCGCGTGCTGGTCCCCGGCGGGCGGCTGGTGATTGTGCTCGGCGGCCTGCTGACCGGGCGCGACCCCGCCGCCCGCTCGCTGGAGCTGGCCTACCGCGTCACCGGTCAGCGCGGCCCCTGGCCCGTCCTGCTCGAAGCGCGACTGGCCGCCGCCGGGTTCGCCGCGCGCACGTTCAGCGAGCCGCTGCCGCGCAGCACCGTGATCGTGTGCGTGGCCGAGAAGCCCCGCTCAGCCCCCTGAAACGCCAACGGGGCAACCGCCTGGCCGCCCCGTTGTGAGTCTCCGCCCGCTTCTGTCAATCGCTTGCCTCGCCCACCGCTGCCTCGGTGATGCGCGCCTCTGGAATCGGAGTGCCTGCGCGCTCAGAAGCCAGCACGCGCTCCAACGCGGCGATACCGACTTCGAGCATTCCCCGGTCGGGCTGGCGTGTGGTCAGGTTCTGCAGGGCCAGGTTTGGCTTGACGACCTGGCGAATGATCGGGTTGTTCTGATGCTTGGCCGTGAAGCGAATCGTCTCGTAGGCGATGCCAGCGATGGGCAGGATGAGCGCCACGCGCGACAGCAGCAGGAGCGGCACGCTGTCTGGTCGCCCGGTGACGATGTGGATCAACACCGACAGCACGACCAGCGTCAGCAGGAAGGCCGTGCCGCAGCGCGGGTGCTGGATCGGGTATCTGTCCACCTCGTCGGGCGTCAGGTCAACCCCGGCTTCGTAGGCGTTGATTGTCTTGTGCTCTGCGCCGTGATAGCCGAACAGCCGCTTCACGTCCTGCATGAAGCCAATCGCCCAGATGTAGCCGATCAGCAGCGCCAGCTTGATCACCCCCTCGATCAGGTCGGCGGCGAGCTTGCTATCCAGCCCGGTCAGCGATTTGACCGCTGCCGACGCCGCTGCCGGCAGCACAAAGAACAGCCCGATGCCCAGCGCCAGCGAGAAGATCACCAGTCCCAAACCCGCCGCACCCTCCAGGGAGAAGTCAATGTCCTCCTCCTCTTCGAGGGCCACATCCGCCGACCACATCAACGCGCTCGTGCCCAGCACCAGCGAGTCCCAGAGCAGCACCAGCCCGCGCACGAAAGGCAGCCGAGCCGCGCGCCCCCGGTACAAGGCTGCGTTGAGCGGCACTTCCTTGATGACGATATTCTGCTTGGGGTTGCGCACGGCAATTGCCGCGACGTAGCGCCCGCGCATCATCACGCCCTCGATAATCGCCTGCCCGCCATACCAGTAAGCGGGCTGCCCGCTTGCGGCTTCCTGTTGGGCGCGGGCCAGCACAGCCGCGCTCAAGCGCGCGGCCAGGGCCACCCGCCGTCCGATGCGCCCGGCGCGGGCGCGCGCGTGCTCGATCATCTCGATCCTAAGGTGGGGCATGATGCTATCTCCAAGTTGAGGCCAGTACGCGCCAGCCTACCGAACGAACGCCCCCATTCTCTCTCGCAGCGCGCCACTTGGCAAGATGAATCTACGCCAGGGTCGTGCAAAACTTGTCAGGGAGAGGCGCAGCAGAACAACGCCTCTACCTGACAGATTTCACCCGTACCCCCTGCGACGGGTCCACGAGCGAGTTGTCAGGCAGTTGTTGAAGGCCCCCATCCCCCGGCCCCTTCCCCCAGCAAAGCTAGGGGAAGGGGAGAGCGGCTTGCCAGATCGTCCCCCTCTCTAGCTTCGTTGGAGGGGGATTGAGGGGGAGAGGCGTACAGTGAGCATTCCCGAACTTCCCCTGGCGACAGGTTGTTCGTACACCCCCCTGCGACCTGACCGTTCAACGACCGCCCGATCTCTGGTATAATGGCCCGTCGAGAACCGACAGCAAGCAGACCTGGCCAACAGGACGAGGACGGCACTCCCTATGATTGACGTAAATCAGCTTCGCAACGGCACCAATTTCACACTCGATGGCGAGCTATACAAGGTGCTGAACTACCATCACAACAAAATGGGACGCGGCAACGCGACCATCCGTGTGACCGTGCGCAACCTGCGCAGCGGGACCACGCGCGAGATGACCTTCACCTCCGGCGACCGCGTTGAGGATATTCGCGTCGAGACGCGCATCGTCGAGTACCTGTACGACGACGGCGAGTTCCTCACCTTCATGGACGTGGAGACGTTCGAGCAGCCGCAGATGCGCAGCGACTTGTTCGGCGACGACGTGCTCTACCTCAAAGAGGGCACGCAGCTCAAGCTGTTGTCGTATGAGGGCGAGATTCTGGATTACGAGCTGCCCCCGAACGTCGAGCACGTGGTGACCGAGGCGGAGATGGCCGTCGCCGGCAACACGGCCACCGGCGCGACCAAGAAGGTCAAGACCGAGACGGGGCTGACGGTCACCACGCCGCTCTTTGTGGAAGAGGGCGACACGATCCGCGTGGACACGCGCACCGGCGAGTACGTCACGCGCGTCTAGTGTCTGGCCGCCGCAGCGGGCCAGGGCGAGGCCGGGGGTCCCGGCCTTTTTGGTTCGGCTATTTGTTGGCGCGCGGGCGGCCAGCGCTTACACTTAGGGCAGGCGACAGGATCATCGCGGCGAAAGGCAGGCGCATGGTGACTCCGGCGGGCAAAGAGTGCCCCCACTACTACGAGGACTTCAATCGCGGGCGCGCGACTCAGGAGTGCCGCCTGGCCGCGCAGAATCCCGAATCGCTGCGCTGGCGTCCGAAAGACTGCGCCAAATGCGCGGTGCCGGACATTCTGCGGGCCAATGCCAGCCCCAACCTGGAACTGCGGCTGACTGTTCGCGGCGCGCTGCTCGGCTTTATACGCCAGGTGCGCGTGGATGCCTGGTGCACCAAGCATGACATCCCCATCGCCGATCCCTATACAGGCTGCCCGCTGGACGCGCAGGAGAACGACGCGCTGCGCCTTTTCCGCGAGGCGCTGGACGAGGAAGAGGAGTAGGGCGTGTGCAAAACCTGTCAGGCAGTGTAGTCGCACTGCTTAGCCTCACCCCCGCTTGGCCTACTGACGCGGGCCTCGCTGCCCTCCTCTCCACGTCGTGGAGAGGGAGTAAGCCGAGCGCAGCGAGGCCGGGGGTGAGGCTATTCGCCAGCGTCGCACGTGTTACTTGACAACCTTTGCACGTACCCGATGCGAATGAACGAATGAGCGCGGATACCAGGCGCGGAACGTGTAGGGGCGGGTTTGCAAACCCGCCCCTACACGACTACCGATCATGATCGTCAAAGCGCATCAATACGCCCCTACGGAGGCACAGCAGAGCAGCGCCCCACCCTGACAGGTTTTGCACGCACCCCAGAGAGCCGGCCTAGCCTTCGCCCTCGCCGCCGCTGGCTTTGGCCTGGGCGCGGGCTTCCTTCTCGCGCTGCTTGAGCACATCCTTGTGCTCCCAGCCACCGCGCGCTTGGGCTTCTGCGGCGGCGCGCGTCGGGGCGATGGATTGCCAGTAGCGGAACTCCTTAGACAGGCGCTGCTTGTTGAAGATGTGCGCCGACGTGCGGTCGTAGCTGGCCAGCTCGTAGTCGTGATCCATCTTGATCGCGTCGAACGGGCAGAACTCGGCGCAGAAGCCGCAGTTCATGCAGATGTCAATGTCAATGTAGAACTCCGCCGGCTCCGGGACGGGCCGCCCGGTCTCCGGGTTGGTGCCGCGCACGATCCAGATGCACTGCGGGGGGCACGCTTTGGCGCAGATGCCGCAGCTTGTGCACCAGTCGTGGCCGGGGCGCTCCGGGTGATCGTAGTTGTCCACCACCAGGAAAGGGACGAAACGGAAGCGTTCCGGCGTGGCGATCTTCTCTTCTGGATACTCGACAGTGAAGATGCCGCGTGTCTCCAGGCCCTGGCGCAAGGGGAACGCTTCGTCCGGCACATGGCGGCGGAAGCCCCAGCGAATGTCCTCCAGGTAGGTATTGACAAAGTGCTTGAGCGTAACCCCCAGGCCACGCACGATTCCTGATCCGTACATAGACGCACTCGCTCCTTTGCACGCTAGCGGTCCACATCGCCGAGCACGATGTCAATGCTGCCGAGGATGGCCACCACGTCGGCCACTTTGTGCCCCTTGCACATCGGCTCCAGGGCAGTCAGGTTGATGAAACTTGGCGAGCGCACGTGATACCGCCAGGGGTTCTGTCCGCCGTCGGAGACGACGTAGTAGCCTAGCTCGCCCTTCGGGTTTTCGGCGCGGCCATAGGCTTCGCCGGCGGGCACACGCGGGTTGTACTGACCGCCGCGCCCGGCGAAGAAAGGCTGGCCCTTCGTCTCCTCAAGGATGGGCAGAATCTGCTTGAGGATGCGGATGCTCTGGCGCATCTCGTCCAGGCGGATCAGGTAGCGGTCGTAGACGTCGCCGTGATAGCGCACCGCTACATCGAACTCCAGGTCGGGGTAGATGCTATACGGCTCGGCACGGCGCACGTCGTAGGGCACGCCGCTGGCGCGCAGGAGGGGGCCGGCGGCGCTGTAGGCGATGGCGTTTTCCCTGCTGAGCACGCCCACGCCGATGCAGCGGTTGGTGATGATCTCGTTGGTGGTCAGCAGGTCGTTGGTCTGCTCAATGGCGCGCGGCAGGCGGTCGTTGATCAGCGTTCGCAGGTAGTGCATGGTGTCGAAGTCGCGCACGCGGTCGTTGGCCAGCGCCGCCGTGCTCTGGATGCGCTCCGGCAGGTCGTGGGCCACGCCCCCAAAGCGCATGTAGTTGCACATCATGCGGCTCCCCGCGACCGCTTCGAAGAAGTCGAGGATCAACTCGCGCTCGATGATGGCATACATGAGCGGCGTGAAGTATGCGCCCAGGTCGTTGAGCAGGAAGCCGATAGCTACCAGGTGGTTGAGGATACGGGTCAGCTCAACCATCAACACGCGAATGGCTTCGGCGCGGTAGGTGGGCGGCTCGTAGCGCTTGCCCAGAGCCATGAGCCGCTCGACGGCCAGGGTGTAGCCGTGATTGTTGGACATGCTGCAGAAATAGTCGAGCCGGTCGGTGAAGGGCATGTTGTGCAGAAACGTGTTGCGCTCGCCGATCTTCTCGTGGTTGCGGTGCAGGTAGCCCATCACCGGCTCCAACGCCACGATGGTCTCGCCATCCAGCGTGATGATCATGCGGAAGACGCCGTGCGTGCTGGGGTGCTGCGGCCCCATATTGACCACAATCCGGTCAGTGGCCATATCCGTCACGTGAACGCCCATCGGCACGGCTTCGTAGAGGACTTTCTCGGCCTGCGACTCGTAGCCTTCCAGGGTGAAGCCCGCCGGGTATCTGACGTTCTTGCCGTAGGGGTTGTGCTCTTCGGCGCGCGAGATGTGGCCTTCGGGCCAGCGGCTGTCGAAGGGCTTGGTGTCTTGCTCATAATACGCTTCGTGCCAGTCCTTGCGCAGCGGGTGGCCGTGGAAGCCCTCCCACATCAGGATGCGTTTCAGGTTGGGGTGGCCCTCGAAGCGGATGCCCATCAAGTCCCAGGCCTCGCGCTCCTGGAAATTGGCTCCCGGCCACACCCCGACCAGGCTGGGCAGGGTGGCCTCGCTGCGCGGCGTCTGCGCCTTGAGTACCAGCGCCGGCCCGCCCTGGATATTGTAGGTGTGGTAGACCATCTCCAGGTGATCGCCCTTGCCCAGGTAGTCCACAGCGGTGGCGCTGGACAAGTAGCTGAAGCCAAGCGTATCGCGGACGAACGTGGCGACCTCGACGAGCTTGCCCGGATCCACAAGGACGCCCGAATACCCCTCGCGGTCGTCACGCCGGACAGCGCCCGCGAACCGCGCTTCGAGCCGGTTGATGGCGTCCTCAAGTGGGATGACGGTCTCAGCGACTTGGACGTGTTCGGTCATAATAGCTCCCTTGATCATAGCGGTCAGCGCTCAGCGGTCAGCCGACGGCGAGTGCAGCGGCGGCGGGCTGAAGGCGCTGCGTCCAGACTCGGCGCGCTCAGGCGCCGGCATCCGTCTCCCCAGAGACAGAGTCGGTTTCGGCGGCGGCAGCTTCGCGCCGCAGCAGGTATGCCTGGCGCGGATCAACGATGTCCGGGCCGAGCACCGGCACGGGCACTTCTTCGCTCGGCCCGTGCCCATACCAGGGCATGCTGTTGCGGTTGCTCAGCGACTGGCCGTCAATCTTCTCCTGCATCATGATCAGGCCGTGCAGCAGCGCCTGTGGGGTGGGTGGGCAGCCGGGCACGTACACATCAACGGGAATGTACTTGTCAATGCCACTGACGACGTTGTAGCCCTCTTTGAATGGCCCGCCGCCGATGGCGCAAGCGCCCATGGCCAGCACGTACTTCGGCTCGGACATCTGGTTATACAGGCGCACGATGGGCACGACCATCTTCTTGGTCACTGTGCCGCTGACGATCATCAGATCGGCCTGGCGCGGGCTGGCGCGCAGCACTTCCATGCCGAAGCGGGCCTGGTCGAAGCGGCTGCTGGCGGTAGCGATCATCTCGATGGCGCAGCAGGCCAGGCCGAAGGACATCGGCCAGATCGAGTTGCGCCGGCCCCAGTTGTAGATGGAGTCAATGAGCCTGGCAAACGACGTGACGGCGACCGCCGATTGCATCCCCTCCGGCACCGGCACGTCAGGATGGTGCAGTTCTCTGAGGAAATTCTCGTTCGGATTGGTCATGACGCCTCGCATTTCTCCTCGTACCATTCGCGCAATATCCCACTCAGCAAGCCATCGTGGGCCAGGGCCGGGTCGTCGGCGAAGCCCGGCAGCGCGATGATCCACTCAAAAAGCTGTCCCAGGCCCAGCCCGTCCAGGTCGGCGTCGGCATGGTGCTCCATCAGGCAGAGCACAATCTCATAGGACGCTTCCCAGTACAGGGGCCGGGGATCGTCGCCAGCAGTCATTGTTCTCTGGCTGCGCGCTCACGCAGGCCCGATGATAGCGGACTCTCGCCCTTCGGCCCAGTAGCCGTCCTGCTTTGTGGGTGACGTTTGGCGCTCACCCAGGGCAGCGGTGCCAGAGGGCGCTCAGTCGCCGGACTCCTCCTCAGGGATAGTAGGCTGCGCCTGGGGCGTGGCCTGGGACTGCTCAGGGGCAGGCGTAGGCTGCGCCTCGGTGCCGGTCTGGTCACTGGCTGGCTCGTCCGGCGCTGGCGTTGCTTCGCCTTCGGCGGGGGCTTCCTCGCCGCTGTCCCCTTCTTCCTCGGCGATCTGCTTGGCCAGGTCTGCGACGTTCGCTTCCAGCCAGGCGCGGAAATCGCTGTAAACCGTCTCGTCCGGCGTACCCTGGAGCACGAACTGGACGAAAGTCACCTTGTCCTTGCCCGTGTCAACGAACGCCTGAACCAGGTCCAGGCCGAGGAACTGCTGCCCATCCGGGCGAGTCTGGGGCTGGACTCTGGCGTGCATCAGGGCGACCGGTGTTCCCCCCACGATCTCAAGGGTCGGGCTGGGGAACGCGCCGGGTTCCAGGGTCAGACCGGAGTCGGTCGCCTGCGTCTGGAGGGATTCGCTCAACTGGCTCAGCAGATCAAGCAGCGAGTAGGGGGCGTCGGCGGCAGGCGCAGTCAGCCCGGTAGCGGCAATGAACTCGTCCAGCTTCACCGCCTGGTAGTTGATGCGCGCGGCAACCCCAGCGCCAGTATGGGTTAGCTGGCCGGGCGCAGTTTCAGCCCAGTTCGCTGCGCCGGGAGCAGGGCCAGGGGTCGCGGTGGGGACGACGGTGGGCGTATAAGTCAGGGTAGGTTCAGGAAGAAAGACGCTGGTGGACACGCCAGCGTCGCCTACCAGCAAGAAGATGACGATCAGCGCAGCAAACAGCACAGCCAGTGCAGCGGTCTGTGAGCGAAACGTCATGCCTGAAGCTCCTTACGAGTGTGCAGAACGAGTGTCGAGCAACACGCTGACAAGTGTAGCCGAGAGTGGCAGCTCTTACAACCAGTTGGTGAGCGCGGGGTCCACGAACAACCTGTTGCGAGGGGGAGTTCAGGAATGCTCGCTGGAGGCCTCCCCCCTCAATCCCCCCTCCAGCCGAGCTAGAGGGGGGACGATCGGGCAAGCGGTTTTCCCCTTCCCCTGGCTTTGCTGGGGGAAGGGGCCAGGGGATGGGGGCGTTCTGGCGAATGCCCAACAGCTTGTTCGTGCACCCCTGGGCGCGGGCATGTGCAGATTTTGGGGCAAAGCCTCAGCGCAGAGGCGCAGAG
>JAGPFT010000065.1 GCA_018056405.1 Anaerolineae bacterium | reverse complement strand
CGGCGCTCGACGATGGACAGCACCTGCAACCCTTCATCTCCAAGCCCGGCAGTGTAGACCCATCGCGGCTGGTCTTCACCTTCGACGGGTTGGCGCGCGATGCCACCTTCACCGGCACCATGCGCAGCCTGCTCACTTTCCTGGAAACGCGCTACCAACACCCGGTGGACATCGAGTTCGCCATCGAAGTCCCCCGATCCTGGCCGCGCCCGGTGTATCGCATCTCGCTGCTGCAATGTCGCCCGCTCAGCGAGCACCACACCGGTGCGACCTTCCGTGTCCCCGCCGACGTGCCCGTGTGCGATGTGCTCTTCTCTGCCCGCCAGCAGATTCCGCAAGGGCTGGTCGAGCGCGTGCGCTACATCGTCTACGTGGACCCCCTGGCCTACCACGAGATTCCCAGCGTGGAGCGGCGCTTGCAAGTGGGGCGCACAGTGGGACGCCTCAACGAGCGGCTGCGCGGCGAGCAGTTCGTGCTGATCGGGCCGGGTCGCTGGGGCACTTCAGACATCAATCTGGGTGTCAAGGTATCCTACGCCGACATCTACAACAGCCGTGCGCTGATCGAAGTGGCCCACTCCAACAGCAGCACCGCGCCGGAGATGGCCTACGGCACCCATTTCTTCCAAGACCTGGTTGAAGCGGAGATTTTTCCGCTGGCGCTCTTCCCCGATGATCCCGGCGTGACCTACAACTGGGACTTCTTCAATTCCGCCCAAAACCTGCTCCTGGACTTGCTGCCCGACGACGCAGACTTGAGCGACGTGATCCGCGTGATTGACGTGCCAGCAGAAGCGGACGGTCGGCACCTGGAGATCGTGCTCGACGGCGAACACGATGAGGGGCTGGGCTACCTGCGAAGGTACTGAGCGGTCGCCGAGTCTGCTCTGAAACGCGCAGGAGGCAAAAAGCCCCCTCGCAGCGGCACACTGGGAGGGGGCGCGGGGTGCCGGGACGTTAGGGGATCAGCAGCACCTGCCCGGCGTAGATCAGGCGCAGATTGTAGATGTTGTTCAGCTTGGCGATGTCCCACATGCTCACGCCATAGCGCAAGGCGATGCGGAAGAGGTTCTCGCCGGCCTGAACGACGTGCGTGCGGTAGGCCGTCGGGGGCGGTGTGACGGGCGGCAGTGCAACCCCCTCGACCGGCAACGAAGTGATTGGCCCCGACAGCCACAGATAGTTCGCGTTGACCCAGCCGGTGCCGCCGTTGGACAGCAGGAGCTTCACCCACGACGAATCGGCGGTGCGAGCCAGCAGAGTCCAGGTGGTGCCGTTGGCGATGGCGGTGATTCGCGCGTAGCCGATCCCCGGCCCCGTGCGCACGTTGAGCGCCCAGGATGTGACGGTGCCCGTGATGGCAGTCACCGGGCCGCCCGAACCGTCCACCGGCAGGTTGTAGAGCGGGTAGCTCGTGGCGATGTAGCCGCTGTTGACCCAGCCCTGGATGCCATTGTCCAGGCTGATCCGCACCCACGAAGCGTCCGCATTGCGGGCCAGGAGCGTCATAGACACGCCCCGATAGACCGAGAACACCACGCCATAGCCAATTCCTGGGCCGCTACGGATGTTCAACGCGCCGGTGTTGACAGTGGCCGTCGGGGCCTGCGCGGACGCCGTAGCCGCCAGGCCAAAGCTGCCCCCCAACACCGCGACGACAAGTGCTATGCTCAAAATGCGGTACAGGCGTTTCATCATCCCACTCCCTCATTTGCCCATGATGGGCGTGCGCGTATTGATGATCTCAGTGTAAGGCAAGTTGCTTTGTGACTCAATGGGTCGCACCCCAACAGCGTGCTATGCGTAGAGTGAGCGGCAGCCGCGCGTAGAGAACGAGGGCGGATAGGGGACAACGTGGGGAGGGCGACCGCCTCGAAATCCGCCCGCACTACACCTCACCCCCCTGGCCTCGCTACGCTCGGCTTTTCCCCCTCTCCGCAGCGTGTATAGACCGGAGAGGGGGCGGCAAGGCGCGCCAGCGCCGCGCGGGGGCAAGGCAAACAGGTTACACCCATCCGGTGGGGAATGCGTTTGTTCTGCTAATAGAGTATACTAAGCACCATCACTCATACGGCGGCAAGTGAAACACCCGGCAGCGACGGGTTGCTGAGGGCTTGAGTCTTCCGCCGTTTATTTTTGGTGTAAGTCCGCGCTCTCTGGGGCTGGAGAGACAAGTATTCTGGAGGAAGAAAGTAGAAATGGAAAGTGCATTTCCTGTGAAGTGGCGCGTGAACCCACACGCCCCAATGGTTAAGCATAGCGAGGCGGCTGGCGCGGTATTCCCGCCGGGCGTCTCGCGGCTGGTGCGTGGCTTTCACCGCCAGTTGCCCGGCTACCAGATCAGCCCGCTGAAGGGCCTGCCCAACCTGGCGGCTATGCTGGGGCTGGGCGGTATTTGGGTCAAGGACGAGTCGCAGCGCCTTGCCCTGCGCTCGTTCAAGATTCTGGGCGGCTCGTATGCCATCTACCGGGTCGTCAAGTCCATGTTGGGCGTGGAGCAGGAAATCCCCTTCGAGGATTTGACTTCAGACGACGTGCGCCGCAAGCTGGGCGACCTCACCTTCGCCGCCGCGACGGATGGCAATCACGGGCGGGGAGTGGCCTGGGCCGCCAGCGCCATGAACTTCCGCTCGGTGATCTACGTGCACAAGTTCACCAGCCAGGCGCGCATTGACGCCATCGCCAGTTGCGGGGCGGAAGTGCGCGTCGTGGATGGGACATATGACGACGCCGTGCGCCAGGCCGACGCCGACGCGCGGGCCAACGGCTGGCAGGTCATCTCCGATACGTCGTGGGAGGGCTACGAGGACATCCCGCGCTGGGTGATGCAGGGCTACTCGACGATGCTCAGCGAGGCGCAAGAGCAGCTTGCCGGCCAGGGGATCGTCAAGCCGACGCATATCTTCGTGCAGGCGGGCGTGGGCGCGCTGGCCGCCTCGGTGATCGGCTTCTATCACCAACTGTTCGGCGAGCATGATCCGGTCGCTATCGTGGTCGAGCCGGACAAAGCTGCCTGCCTCTATCAGTCCATCGAGATCGGCGATGGGCAGCCGCATCGCTTCGCCGGCGACCTGGACACGATCATGGCTGGCCTGGCCTGCGGCGATCCCAGCCCGCTGGCGTGGAAGGTGCTGTGGGACTGCGCGGATACGTTTCTGAGCTGTCCCGACTACGTCGCCGCCAAGGGGATGCGCGTCTATGGCGTGCCGCTGCGGGGCGACCCGTTCATCGTGTCGGGTGAGTCCGGCGCGGTGACGCTGGGTGCACTGATGTTCATCATGGAGCGCCCGGAGCTAGCAGAGCTGCGGGAGAAGCTCCAGCTTGACCGTAACTCGCAGGTCTTGCTGGTCAACTCCGAGGGCAACACCGACCCGAACCACTTCCGGCGCATCGTATGGGAGGGCGCCGATCCAGTTCCCCGCGAGTATCGAGGGTCCAAGTAGCTGGTCGCGTGGCCCAAGAGAACCTGCTGAGGACTTCCGAAGTCTGCGCGACTTCGGAAGTCTTTTTGCCGGGCGCGTCCAACTGGGCATTGATCCGCACCCTTCGATTTGCTAGACTCATCTGATAGCCTGAGTGTCGTTGGGTGGCAGACTGTTGACATCCGTTCCGCCCAGAGCTACACTACAGAACAGGCGTTCCGACCACCCGTTCGCATCACGCTGTCCTCCGAACGCCTCTCTCTGGCGCTCGACATCTCGATGATCTCTCACCCGTGTCCGTGGTCCGCAAGCACAGTGCCGAGGATTGACCCATCCCATGGCCCAGAACCAGATCGTTGTGCGCGGCGCGCGCGAGCACAACCTGAAGAACATTGACGTGGTGATCCCCCGCGACAAGCTGGTCGTGATCACCGGCCTCAGCGGCAGCGGCAAAAGCTCGCTGGCTTTCGACACCATCTTCGCCGAGGGCCAGCGCCGCTACGTCGAGTCGCTCTCGGCCTATGCCCGGCAGTTCCTCGGCCAGATGGAGAAGCCGGACGTGGACCAGATCGAGGGGCTGTCGCCCTCCATTTCCATTGACCAGAAGAGCGTCAGCAACAACCCGCGCTCGACGGTGGGCACCGTCACCGAGATTTACGACTACCTGCGCCTGCTCTACGCGCGCATCGGCGTGCCGCACTGCCCCGTCTGCGGCCAGGAAGTCGTCGCCCAGTCCGCCCAGCAGATCGTCGAGGCGATTGAGGACTGGCCGGACGGCACGCGCGTGCAAATCCTGGCCCCGATCATCAAAGACCGCAAAGGGCGTCATGAGAAGGTGCTGGAAGACATCCGCAAGGCGGGCTTCGTCCGCGCCCGCGTCAACGGCAAGGTGCTGGATGTCAGCGAAGAGATCACGCTGGAGCGCTACAAGGCGCACACCATCGAGGTCGTCGTGGATCGGCTGGTGGTGCGCCACTACGACGATCCCAACGGCGACGAAGCCGCCGCTGCGCGCACCCGCCTGACCGACTCCGTCGAGACGGCGATGGAGATGGGCGGCGGCGTGATCATCGTCAACAACGTGACCGACCCGGCCAACCCGACCGATCACCTTTTCAGCGAGCACCTGGCCTGCGTCTACGGCCATGTCAGCCTGCCGGAGATCGAGCCGCGCACCTTCTCGTTCAACAACCCGCACGGGGCCTGCCCCACCTGCCAGGGGTTGGGTGTGCGCCGCGAGTTCGACCCCGACCTGATGGTGCCCAACCCCAATCTGTCGGTGCGCGAAGGGGCGTTGGTGCCCTGGGCCACCAGCAGCCACGATAGCTGGACGCGCACCATCCTGTTGCAGGCGTGCCGTCACTTTGGCATCCCTGCCGATGTCCCCTGGCGCGACTTGACCGAGGGGCAGCGCAACCTGCTGCTCTATGGAGCGGACGAGGACCTGTTGATCGAGCACCATCGTGACGACGGCAGCCATTTCACCTTCACCACGCAGTTCGAAGGCGTGCTGAACAATATCGCCCGCCGCTACCGCGAGACCACTTCCGACTACATGCGCGCCAGGTACGAGGAGTACATGAGCGAGCGCCCGTGCGATACATGCAAGGGCAACCGTCTGCGCCCCGAAGCGCTGGCCGTGACCGTCGCTGGTCGCCCCATTCACGAGATCACCGCGCTGCCCGTCAAGGACCTGCTGCGCTGGGTGCAGGCGCTGCGCGGCACCGGCCCAGATGTGAACGGGCATCCCCTGCTCTCGGAGCGTGAACTGCAGATCGCCCACCAGATTCTCAAGGAGATCGAGGCGCGGGCGCAGTTCATGGTCAATGTGGGGCTGGACTACCTGACGCTGGGGCGCACGGCGGGCACGCTCAGCGGCGGCGAAGCGCAGCGCATCCGCCTGGCGACGCAGATCGGCAGTCAGCTCACCGGCGTGCTCTATGTGCTGGACGAGCCGAGCATCGGCCTGCACCAGCGCGACAACGCGCGGCTGCTGGCCACGCTGGAGGGGATGCGCGACCTGGGCAACACGCTGCTCGTGGTCGAGCACGATCACGAGACGATGCTGGCCGCCGACTGGATCATTGACCTGGGGCCGGGCGCGGGCGAGCACGGCGGCGAAGTCGTCGCCGAAGGGCCGCCGGAGGCGATCATGCGCCACCCGACGAGCATCACCGGCAAGTACCTGTCTGGGCGTGAGTGCATCCCCCTGCCCGTGCAGCGCCGGCCCGGCAACGGGCGATCCCTCACCATTCGCGGCGCGCGCGAGAACAATCTGAAAAATCTCGACGTGACTGTGCCCCTGGGCAAGCTGATCGTGATCACCGGCGTCAGCGGATCGGGCAAGTCCACGCTGATGATCGAGGTGCTCTACAAGAAGCTGGCCCAGACGGTCTATGGCGCGAAGGAGCGCCCCGGCCGGCACGACGGCATTGACGGGCTGGAATACGTGGACAAGGCCATCCACATTGACCAGTCGCCCATTGGCCGCACACCGCGCAGCAACCCCGGCACTTACACCAAGCTCTTCGACCACATCCGCGACCTATTTGCCGAGTTGCCAGAAAGCAAGATTCGCGGCTACAAGGCCGGCCGCTTCTCCTTCAACGTCAAGGGCGGGCGCTGCGAAAACTGCGCCGGCGAGGGGCAGCTCAAGATTGAGATGCAGTTCCTGCCGGACATCTACGTGCCGTGCGAAGTGTGCAAGGGCGCACGCTACAACCGCGAGACGTTGCAGGTCAAGTACAAGGGCAAGAGCATCGCCGACGTGCTCGATATGACCGTCAGCGAGGGGCTGGACTACTTCGCCAACATCCCCCCCATCCACAACAAGCTGGAGACGCTGGCGGCGGTCGGCCTGGGCTATATCCGCATCGGTCAGCCCGCACCGACTCTGTCCGGCGGCGAGGCGCAGCGTGTCAAGCTGAGCCGCGAACTCTCCAAGCGGGCCACCGGTCAGACGCTCTACGTGCTGGACGAGCCGTCTACCGGGCTGCACACCGCCGATGTCGCCAAGCTCATTGAGGTGCTGCAATCGCTGGTGGACAAGGGCAACACCGTGCTGATCATCGAGCACAACCCGGACATCATCAAGGTGGCTGACCACATCATTGACCTGGGGCCGGAAGGCGGCGACGCGGGTGGTTACCTGATCGCGGAGGGGACGCCGGAGGAAGTGGCCCAGGTCGCCGAGAGCCACACCGGGCGCTTCCTGGCCGACTACCTGGAATGGGCGCGCTGCGGGGATTGACCTCACCCCCCGGCCCCCTCTCCACACGCGGAGAGGGGGAGAAAAACGCCCTCGCAACCTCGCAACCTCGGTAGGGGCAACACCTCGGACGTGAAAAGGGGGAGAGCGGCGGCGATGGCTGGAGTTAGTGGATTTAGGGCGGGGTACCAAGCGCCTTGTGGGGCAGCTAGCTCCGTGTGGCTAATCCCCTCTCCGCGTGTGGAGAGGGGAAACCGCCCGCAGGGCGGAGGGGTGAGGTAAACTATGCCAGACAGCCAGACTCCCTGGGAAGCGCCCTATCTGTGCCTACCCCCACTTTGGGAAAAGCTTAAACCACTCGCTCGTCAGAAGCGGCACATCCCAACGCCTGCCGAGGAAATGCTGTGGAAGCGCGTGCGCAGCCGGCAGGTGAAAGGTCTCAAGTTCCGTCGCCAGCACGCTATTGAGCGTTTCATTGTAGATTTCTACTGTGCTGAAGCAAGACTGGTGATCGAAGTGGATGGGCCAATCCATGACTATACGCCGGACGAAGATGCTGTCCGGCAGCAGTACCTGGAAAGCCTGGAACTGCGCGTGATTCGTTTCACAAATGATGATGTGCTCAACAATACGGAGACTGTTCTGCGCGAACTCCTCGATCTGTTGGACTGCTGACAATCGTCCTGGAATGGGCGCGCTGCGGGGATTGACCTCACTCCCCGGCCCCCCCTTCACACGCGGAGAGGGGGAGAGGCGGGTCGCCTAAGAGACGCAACTAGGTGGCATCACTGGCACGGCGTATGCGAAGCGTCCCCGGCATGATCACTGCAAAAGACTGCGGAAGTTCTGGCGCGTGTTCGCCAATCGCGAAGGCGACTATTTCTGCTTTTCGGGCAGGTGACAGCCCTGGCAGGCGAACCAGCACAACGCCATGTGTATGCAGGCGCTGGCGAAACACCAACTCGCCGAAGTCTTTGTCCGCTGTCAGTAACAAGGACCCTTCCTGATCGGCCAGGCTTAACACCTCAGCATCAGTCATGCCTGGCCCCAATTCAGTCACATAGGCGACCAGATGTCCATCTTGCCGCAGACGTTGGACGATAGACTGGTCAACGCTCTCGTCAGCCAGGAAGTTCATGCTGTCGTCTCAGGCAAGGGATAAACCACGTCGGCGCGCAGAGCATCGCGCGCAAACGCCAACGCAGCGAGCACGGCGTCGCGAGTCAGGTGCGGATGTGCCTCAACAATCTGCTCGATAGTCTCGCCTGCCGCCAGCTTCTCCAGAATGAGTTCGACTGTGATGCGCGTTCCGACAATGACCGGTTTCCCCATCATCACCTTCGGGTTCGATACGATCCATTGCCTCTGCATTGCCCTTGCCTCCGCTAGTCGCCGCCCTTGCCTGTTCTCTGTCCTAATAACTGGCTCATGAGCAGATCTTGAAGACACCCGATCACAGTAGTGTGAGGAGCATACGCTGGCAGGAAGCGCGGGGCGTGCCATGATACGCCCCTGCCCCTCTAGTGCGCGTAGGCGGAAGTCCACCAGGGGCTGTTCGATGGGTCACCCCACCCTAAATCCCTCCCCGCCAGCAGGGAGGGACTTGAGTCTGCTCCCCCTTTCTCCGCTCACGGGGAAAGGGGGGCTGGGGGGATAGGGATCCATCAGGCCCAACCGCGTACCTATTTCCGCCCTGATGTACTAGCCGGCGGGCTTGAGCGTGGCGCAGTCCGCGTCGCCGGTGATGTCCAGCTTGAGCGAAACGGCCATCCCCGCCTGGTACTGCGCCCAATCCGCCTCATCGTCGAAGCGGCAAGTTTGCTCGTCACCCTCCTTCAGCCGGATCACGACCGCATACTGCTCGCGCCGCGCCCCCTCACGCTCTCCGCCTAGCGTGATAGAGCCGCCGCTGAGCGCGCCCGTGCCAAGCGCCGGCGCCGGCGACGGCCAGGCGGGTGGATCGTCGCCCGTGCCGCTGGCTTTCAGGTCGCGGGCGTGCACCCAGCGATTGACGGTGAACCTGCACCAGTCATCATAAACCGGCTCGTCGCGGTAATCCTGCACCTTGCGGCATTCGCGGCGAAAGGTGCCGTCACCCTGGTCTACATCGGCGCATTCCTCATGCGACCCGTCGGGCACCTGGCGCGTGCTACGTTGCCGGCGCTCACACGAGATTCCGTAAGCGTCGCCGGGCACGCCGTCTTCCCAGGCAGAATCAGGCACCGCCTGAAAGCTCTCTATGGCGATGGCCCGCTCCCAGCTCAGGGCGCTGACTGTCGCCTCAGCGTCCGTGCGGTAGGTGACAGCGTAGACTATGACGCCGACACAGATCGCCAGCAGTGCGGCCAGGGCAACAGCCAGCCACACGCCCACCCTCACCCCCAGGATTTTGCGCCCCGGCGGTTTGGTCACGCCCACCCGCGCCATCTCCGCGTCGAACCTGTCCTTGACGACATCGTGGCGGGTATCGGTTTCGGCGCGGCCCGTGCCGATCTCGCGCACGCCCTGGGTCGGGGCGACGACGCCGGTGGCCAGGTCGGCGCCGCATTCAGTGCAGTAGGCGCTGGCGGCGCTGTTGGGCTGCTGGCAGGCCGGGCAGATTTTGTCCGCCCCGACGTAGGGGTGATCCTCTACTGCAACTATGTCCTCTTCGGCGGGGAAGTAACGCTGCTCTGGGTCTTGGGCCGCGCCGCAATTCGGGCAGTGGCGGTGAGTCACGCCCAATAGCTTCTGCGTCCCGCAAAACTTGCAGTCCCATAGCATCTGGTAGGTGCCCGCGCCATGTCGCTCGCCGGGCGACCCTTGCGATCCTGCCATGCTCACCATCCTTGCGTGCTGCGCCACACCGCGCCGTGTGACCAGGCTGCGTGTTAGCTTACCTCAGGGGTTCGGCGACGGGCAACTGAAGCGAGGGGGTGCAGAGCGATTGCCCGCCCTCACCGCCCGACCAGGGGCAGGCGGTGGGCGACCAGTGCCGACAAATCCAACTGGATGAACTGCTTGGGCTGCGAGGGACGCGCCTCCACCAGTCGTATGGGCAGGTGAAGCACGAACTCGCTGCCCACGTCCTGAGTGCTTCGGACGGTCACGTGGCCCCCATGCGTCTCAGCGAAAGTCTTGACCAGGCTCAGGCCCAGGCCAGTCCCGTGAACATGAGCCGTGCGTGGGTCTTTGACACGCACAAACGGCTCGAAGATCGCCTCCAGCTTGTCGGGGGGGATGCCATAACCGGTGTCGCCAACGCGCACGACAGCATAATCACCCTCGACGCCCGTGCTGACGGTGACCTGCCCCCCCTCCGGTGTGTACTTGATCGCATTGCTGATCAGGTTATCTACGGCCTGCGTGATCAGCACAGCGTGACCCATCAACGCGGGCATGGGCAAGTCGGGCTGGGTGAGCGTCATGGCGATGTGATGGCGGCACGCCTCTTCCTCGCTGCGCGCCACCACACGCTCGACCAGCGCATCGAGTTTGTAGGGAGCCATCGAGTCGTACCCCATCGAGGAAGCCATCTCCAGATCGGTCACATCGCGGACCAGGGCCTCCATG
>JAGPFT010000064.1 GCA_018056405.1 Anaerolineae bacterium | reverse complement strand
GGCGCTTTACGACGGGCGACGCTCGTCTTCGTCTCGAACGGCTCTATCCCAAACTCAATACCCCTGAGCCGAAAGCTGTCTCTGAATCCTAACTGATCTGACCACTAGAGAGGGGGACTTGGATCGCAGACGCCGTATCTTCCCCCTCTCTGGCTTTGCCGGGGAGGGGGCCAGGGGGAGGGGCCTTCTGCCGCACCAGACTTCCGAAGTTTTCAGAAACTTCGGAAGTCTGATCGCCACCCGCCCCTAGGCCTCTCCCCCTAAATCCCCCTCTCCAGCCGAGCTAGAGAGGGGGACTTTGACCGTCCTGGGGGACTGGCGCGGGCGCAAGAGGCTCTGGCTGGACAAGCTGCACGAAAGCGCCCCTGCCACAGGGCAGGGGCGCAGTTGTAAACTTAGATCAGCAAGCGGCGCGAAACTAGCGGAGGCCCTGCTCGATCAGCGGGATGATCTCGCCGATGTTGTCCGGGGTCACCACACCGACGCCGGTGTCAACATGGAGACCGGGAATCTTCAGGTTGTAGGTCAGCCAGACCTGGAGCACAGGGATGTAGCCCTGCAGGTAGAGCACCTGGTCGAAGGTGGCGCTGATGTAGCCTTCCTGAACGCCGGCCACTGTGGCGGGCGACAGGTCAATGCCACCGACGATGATCTCGCCAGGCGCGTACCCGGCTTCCTTGAGCACATTCACCAGCGCCGCGGTGACATTGCCGTGCTGGGTGCCAATTGCCTTCAGGTTGGGATGAGCCTCCAGGTAGGCGGTCAGGATGGGCGTGGCCAACGACACATCTGTGTTCACTTCCTGGGAGACATCGAGCACATCCACGATCACGCCGGCTTCTTCCAGAGCATCCTTGATGCCCTGCGGGCTGCGGCTGCGCAGTTCCTCGTGCCAGATGTCGTAGACCAGGGCTTCGTCACCGGCCTTCAGGCCAGCGGCGACCATCGCCTTGCCGGTCATGTAACCGCCCGTCCACAGGTCGGCACCCGCATAGCCAAAGCCCTTGGCCTTGTACTGGGCCTCCAGGTTGGGCAGCGAGTTGTTGCCACTGGTGACAATGATGCCACGATTGATCGCCTCTTCCACCAGGGGGGCGAACGCAGCTTCCCCAGGGTGACCCATGATGACGATGCCATCCGGATCGGCGGCCAGCGCCTCGTTGAAGTGGTTGATCATCGTCTGCATGTCCCAGCCGGAGTACTGCTCGATGAGGGTAATGCCCAGCGCCTCCGCTGCGGCGCGTGCGCCGTTGGTGCGGGCCAGCGTCGTGCCATCGCCCTGATGGCCCCCCATCTGCATGTAGACAACGATCTCATCCTGAGCCGCCACAGGCCGGACGGTCTGCACCATCGTCAGGGCCAGCGCGACCACAAACAAGGTAACAACCAGATTACGCGCGCGCTTCATGTCCTACTCCTTTAGTCTTCTAGTCAAGCGATCACTGTACATTGTAGTGGAACAGGCGAAACGAATACTTGTTGACGCTCGATAGACTGCCCCCTTTCGCTTAGCCCCGCTTGACCTTGCCTGTTCGGGGCGCTGCCGCTTCTCTCAGTCGCCGTGCTCGGTGGGGAGAGCCTCACCGGATAGCCTGGAGTGCATGGGCGCCCTCCAATGGCGAACGCGGTCGGAAATTACCGCGATGTCTCCGCGCCCGAGGATGGTGTTGAGCACCACCGAGGTGCCCATGACGGCCCCCTGGACCAACTGCACCCAAAAACCGCTGATCCCGGTGGCGACCACTCCTGCTTCCAGCGAGCCAATGATGTAGGACCCAAAGAAGGTGCCGACAATCGAGCCGACGCCGCCGGCCATCGAGGTGCCACCGATGAAAACAGCGGCCATGACCGGCAAAAGCATTCCCTGTCCCTGGGTTGGATAGAAGACGCGCATTTCCAGGGTGAGGATGACGCCGGCGAAAGCAGCGATGACTCCCATCATGGTGAAGAGCTGGATTTTGGTGCTCTCCACGTTGATGCCCATCACCCGGGCGACATTGGCGTTGTCGCCGATGAACATGACGGCTTCGCCGAACTTGTGGCGGTTCAGGATGAACCACAGGACGATGGTCAGGCCCAGCGCCCACAGCGCCTGCGTGGGGATGCCGATGCGGCCTCGCGCCGGGTCGGGGATGATGCCATAGATGCGGCCTGTGAGCACGGCATGAACCGTGTTGTCTTCGATGGTCTTGAGCGCCGCTTGCAGGCCGCCCGCCAGCAGGACGGTGACGCCGTACCAGAAGAACTGCGCCGCCAGAGTCGCCATGATCGCCGGCACGCCAATCTTGGCGACAAGCAACCCGTTGATATAACCGACAAAGCCGCCTGCTATCAAGGCGAGGAACAGGCCGATCAACGCCGCCAGCGAGGGGTCCATGCTATCGCTGAAGGTTCTGAAGCTCCAGGTGAAGACATAGCCCGCAAACGCGACAGTCGCCGGGAAGCTGAGATCGATCTCTCCCGCCGTGATGACGAAGGTCAGCCCCAGGCCGAGGATGAGCGGCGGGGCCACCGTCTGCAGGAAGGACATGTAGATGCGCCACTTCAGGAATACATCGGGCGCTGTGAGAATGAAGACGATGATGAGGAGAACGAACACGAAGGCCACTGGCAGGCCCTCGATCTTGCCAAGAAGCCTGATGAATGAGCGTACCCTTTTCATGATTCGCGTTTATCTTTCAGACCATGCGCGTATTCGAGCAAGAACGCATCCAGTTCCTTCAGAGTGGTGTTGCCCTTTTCGATGTTGGCCACGATCTCGCCGCGATCCAGGACGATGAAGCGATCGGCGACTTCATATACATCGTGAAGGGCGTGCGAGATGTAGATGCAGGCTTTGCCAGCCTCTTTGATCTTGTGCACAAAGTTGAGCACCTTGTGCACTTCTTTCAAAGACAGGGCGACCGTTGGCTCGTCGAGGACGATCAGCTCGGCTTCGAAGTGCATGGCCCTGCCGATGGCAACACCCTGGCGCTCGCCACCGGAGAGCTTGCTCACGGTCGAGTCCACCGTGATACCCCGGCCACGAAAGCCGATGGTGTTGAGCATGATCTCCTGGGCGATGCGCTTCTCTTCCTTGACATTGATGAAGCCAAAGCGGTTGGTGACCTGACGTCCAACGAAGAAGTTACGCCAAAGGGTCTGTTTCTCGCCGAGGGATTTGTCCTGGTATACCGTCTCGATCCCGTAACTGTGCGCGGTCTTGACGTTGTAGCTGCCGAGATCCACCTTGCGCCCGGCCACATAGAGTTCCCCGCTGGTGGGGCGGTAGACGCCGGTCAGAATCTTGACCATCGTGGACTTGCCAGCGCCGTTGTCTCCGATGAGACCGACAATCTCGTTGCGTCCTATCTCCATGTTGATGTTGGACAGGGCGTGCACCAGGCCAAAATACTTTTCAATATTCACCATCTGTAACGCATAAGCGGCACGTTCTTCGACCACTTACAGACCTCCTTAGACCTCATGTCCTTCGGAGCAATTCAGCAACGGTGTGGATGACTCTTCCGGGACTGCGCGCTGGGGCTTCTTCATGGGAACAGCGCACCGCTATCTTGTTAGCGCAAACATACCTAGTATATGATACTCTGCTTGGCCAAGTCAAGCAGTTTCTGCTAGCGGGTGCGTGCAAAGGTTGTCAGCGATCCGCTTGACACCGGGCGAGGCGAGGTCCCGTAGGGGCGTACTGCAATACGTCCCTAATGCGCTTTGACGATCATGATCGGTAGTCGCTGTAGGGACGGGTTTGCAAACCCGCCCCCACAAGACATTTGCGCGTATTACCTGACTTGATTGTCAACTCTCATTGGGGCGCAGCAGACAACACCCCTACCTGACAGGTTTTGCACGCACCTTGGCGCAAGCTGCCAGCGCGGACTGCACTCATGCCAATTCACGGTCGGATGGCTGGCGCTCAAGGACGTTGATCATTTCTCCGTCAGGGCACCCCCTGGTCTTGCGCGCACAGGGGCACGCTGAACAGGGGCATTCCGGGCCTTTCTCGCGAGATCGCCCGCGAGCGGGGGGTGAAAGGCTCCTCCGATAGCTCCGGGTTTCCCGTGTGGTCTGCTCATTTTCTGCACAGGCTAGCGCACGTTGGCGGAAGTCCCCCCTAGCTGTTCGATGGTTTACCTCACCCTAAATCCCTCCCCGCTAGCAGGGAGGGACTTGAGTCTGCTCCCCCTTTCTCCGCCAGCGGGGAAAAGGGGCCGGGGGGATAGGGGGCTATCAGGCCCAACCGCGCACCTATTTCCGCCCTGATGCACTGGCGCAGTCCGCGCGCACGTCGTAAGTATTCGGTCTCCCTGGCTGCCCGCGCTGTGATGTTAGCGCTAGCAGTAGAAACTGCCGGAAGATGACTGGGGCGTGGCCGAACCGGACTCTGGCTGCATGACGTTGCGCACGACTTTCTATGCAATGGATGTGTCAGCGCAAACAATTTTACGAGTTGTCAGCGCCCTGATGGACTCCGCACGTCTGGCGTAGGAGGGCGTGCAAAGGTTGTCAGCCATTCGTTTGACGTGGAAGGATTGACCTCACCCCCAGCCTCGCTACGCTCGGCTCTTCCCCCTCTCCGTCAGCGGAGAGGGGGAGGCGAGGCCCGCGTCAGCAGGCCGAGCGGGGGTGAGGCAAAGCTCTACCGCGCCAGCCACTGCACCGCTACCCCCGGCAAACCGGAGAGCAGCCCGCGCGTCACCGTGCAGCCCGGCAGACTGTCCAGGAAGACCTGCCCGTAGCGCTTGGTGATCACCCGGTTGTCGAACAGAGCGACGACCCCCCGATCGGTCTTGGTGCGGATCAGCCGCCCGAAGCCCTGGCGGAAGCGCAACACCGCGTCGGGCACGGCGTACTGCATGAAACTGTTCTCGTAAAGTTCCGAGCGCGCGGCGAAGATCGGGTCGCTGGGCACGGCGAACGGCAGGCGCACGATGACCAGCACGCTCAGATCGTCGCCGGGGATGTCCACCCCCTCCCAGAACGAGCGCGTGCCGAGCAGCACCGCCCGCTCCGTCCGCACGAAGCCGTCGAGCAGCGCCTGGCGGCTGGTGCCATCGCTCTGGTCGAACACAGTGATATTCCCCAGCGCCAGCCGGGGGGCGATGGCCTGCGCCGTCTGGCGAAGCTGGGCGTAGCTGGTGAACAGACCGAGCATCCGCCCGCCCGTCGCCGCCGCCAGCTCGATCAGCCCGCGCTCGACCGCGCGCTGGTATTCGTCGCGGCGGGCGGTCGGGTCGGGCATGTCGGTCGGGATGTAGACCAGCGTGGATTGCTCGTAATCGAACGGCGATCCGACCACTGCCGTATCCATATGGCTCGCGCCCAACCGGTCGCACACGTAGTCGAACGTGCCGCCGGTGCGCAGCGTGGCGCTGGTCAGGATCACCACATCCTGCGTGTTCCAGATGTACTGCTCCAGCAGCGGCCCCACGTGCAGCGGCGCGGCGTGCACCGACAGGCGCATCCCGTCCTGATCCACCTGCGCCCAGTAGACGGTGTTGTCCTGCGGGCGCACCGAAAAAGCGTCCAACTGGGTGTGGATCTCTTCGAGGTGACGTGCCGCCGATGACACGCTGGATAGCAGATCGTCGTAGTTGAGCACGTCGAACTGCTCAAGGTCGGCCAGGCCGCGTGCCAGCTTGCCCATTGCGCCAGAGATGCCCAGCGTGAACTGGGCGAGCACGTCCCACGCCGCTTCGACCTGCGCCCAGTTCGGCTGGTGACGCAGCGCCGGCGTGATGCGCACCTGGTTTGAGTACTCGCCGGGGCGCAGCGCCCCTGTTGACTCCAGGAAGCGGCGCAGCGCCTCGAAGTAACGCTCGACATGGTGGCCCATGTCGCCCAGCGCAGTGGCGACGATCTTGACGTACCCCTCGATCTGGTCGAAATACCTGGGGGGGACGCTGCCATGCGTGCCGCGAATGACATCGCCCAGCAGCCCCTTATGTGTGTCGCCCAGGTCTTCCAGGCGGCGCTGCAGCATCGCCTGGGTGATCTGGAACGACAGGCCGTTGGTGGTGGCGTCTTCCAGGTGATGCGCCTCGTCCACGATCAGATGGTGGTATTCCGGCAGCACGCGGTTGCCGATCTGCACGTCGGCCAGCAGCAGCGCGTGGTTGACGATGAGCACATGGGCCGACTCCGCCTGACGCCGCGCCTTGTAGAACGGGCACGCGCCGCCCATCTGCTCGCCGCAGCGCTCCAGCGTGCAGCCCTCATCCTCGGCGCTCAGGCGCGACCAGATGGCCGCCTCCTCGTAACCGCGCAACGAGATTTCGCCGCGGTCGCCCGTTTCGGAGTCCAGCAGCCAGACGAGCACCTTGGCCAGCAGGCGTAGCTCGGCCACTGAGGTCGGCCCCCGGCGGCGCAGCGTCGCCAGCCGGCGCGGGCACAGGTAGTTGCCGCGCCCCTTGACCAGCGCCGCCTCGAAGGGGATGCCGAGCGCCTGGCGCAGCATGGGCAGGTCGCGGCTGAGCAGTTGATCCTGCAAATTGATCGTGGCCGTGCTGATCACCACGCGCTCGTTGTTCTGCGTTGCCCAGGCGATGGCCGGGATCAGGTAGGCCATGCTCTTGCCGACGCCGGTGGGCGCTTCGACCATGAGGTGCCCGCCGCTGTTGAACGCTTGCGCCACCCGGCGCAGCATGTCCACCTGCTGGGGCCGGTGCTCGTAGCTGGGGAAGGCCGCGGCCATGTCGCCGCCCGCCTCGATCATCCCCGCCAGCCGGTCTACGTCCAGCGGACGGCGCTCAGCGTTCGGGCGCAGGGGTCGCCAGGGAGCGCGATCCGGCGTGAACAGGTCATCAACGCCGATCGTCGCTCGGCGGGCGGGCGCGTCGGTCAAGGCAGTGCGGCTTCGCTCGGCCAGCGCCGCCACGAATACCGGCTTGGCCGACCACTCCAATTCGCGCGCGGCCTCGGCGATCTCGCGCAACGTGTCCAGCGGCAACTTCAGGATACGCCGCCACAGTTCCCAGTACAGCCGCCCGGTCGCCACCGCGTCGGCCAGGGCGCGGTGCGCGTTCTCCAGATCGAGGCCAAGCTGCCCGGCCAGGCTATTGAGGTTGTAGCGTGGCGCGGTGGGCAGCAGCACCGACGCCAGGTCGTAGGTATCCAGCGCCAGGTTGCCCGTCGCTACCTCGAAGCGGGCCAGGAAGCCCAGGTCAAACTCGGCATTGTGGGCGACGACGGGATGCGCGCCGATGAAGCGCCGCAGGTCGGGCAGCACTTCGCGCACCGTCGGGCAGCCGATCAGGTCGTCGGCGCGAATGCCGGTGATGGCTGTCACCCGCTCCGGGATGCTGCGTCCGGGGTTGATCAGCGTCTCGAACGTCTCCAGCAATTCGCCGTCGCGGAACTTGGCCGCGCCAATCTCGATGATGTCGTCTTCGTACTGGTTGAGTCCGGTCGTTTCCAGGTCGAGGGCGACAATGACCTCGCGCATAAAGTGGCTCCGTTCTAAGCGGCATCCGTGCCGCAGCGAGCTATTGTAGCACATTTGGGCGCAGGTTTGACCGGTGGGTTGGCGGACGGGTCCACGAGCAAGTGGGTGGGCAATCGCCAGAACGCTCCTATCCCCCGGCCCCTTCCCCCAGCAAAGCCAGGGGAAGGGGAGCACCGCCTGCCCGATCGTCCCCCCTCTAGCTCGGCTGGAGGGGAGATTGAGGGGGGAGGCCTCTAGCGAGCATTCCTAAACTCCCCTCGCAACAAGTCGTCCGTGAACCCTTGGCGGACGGTCGAGATTCCGGGGACAGCGCAAGCGTGCGTAACCCGGCTCAGAGTATAATGGTGCTATCAACCCCTGGGACCGACCGCACAAAGGAGCGCAACAGACATGGGCACGAGCGGACGCACAGGGAGATTCATTCGCCGTAAGGCCATCGAGGTGATGCTCGCCCTGCTGATCGTAGCCCTGGCAGCGTGCGCGGACTCGTCGCCCGCGTCCTCGCCGACTCCGCCCTCGCCAACAGTCCCGCTTGTGATCACGCGCATCGTCACGCCTCCCCCCACGCCGACGCCCCTGCCTCCACCGACGCCTGAATACGATCTGTCGGGCGTGGAAGGCCGCTGGTACCTGCGCGCTGACATTACCCTCAGCGGTGGCAGCCTGATCGCAGAACTGCGCTATTCCGGCTCTGCCAGCCTCACCGTAAGCGGCGACGGCAGCGCCAGCGGGACGGGCACCTTCACCCCGGCGATCAGCAGCCCCCCGTGCGATGCCCAGGTGATGGACTCCACGCCGCTGAGGTTTGCGGTCCAGGGCATGACCTTTGCCCAGGGAGATGCCGTCGGCGTGGACCTGCTCCTCGTCCCCGCCAATCCCGCCGAAGCCGAGCACTACCGCCTGGTCTGCCCCGATTACGGCGACGTGCGCGACATCCAACAGCCCATCCTCTGGCCGGCGCTGGCCGCGCTGCCCGCCCAGCAAACGGGAGACGCGGCGCTGGATGGGCTGCGCTGGCGGCTCGTTCTCGCGGCGGGCCAGTCGCACACCTTCAGCGCCGACCTCGCCACAACAACCGGTGGCGCGCTCGACGGCACGCTGACCATCGAGCTGCGCGCCGGGCGCTAACCGCACAAAGCAAGGTGCCCGCAAAGGGGGTGCGCACAAAGGTTGTCAGTGATGCGTGTGACGCTGGCAGTAGCCTCACCCCCAGCCTCGCTGCGCTCGGCTTGTCCCCTCTCCACGACGTGGAGAGGGGGCGGCGAGGCGCGCTAGCGCCGAGCAGGGGTGAGGCTAAGGAGCGTGACCCTGTTGCCTGACAGGTTTTGCACGCACCCCGCAAAGGGGGTCAGTGGCTCGCCTGACGCCGAGCGCAGTAAGATCGCGTAGGGGCGTATGGCGATACGCCCCATGCGTACCAAGTTTAGGGCTTCCGGGCGCGTGGTATGGGCGGCACGCCCCTCCCCCTGGCCCCCTCCCCGGCAAGCCAGGGAGGGGGAAGGTATCACTCCTGCGATCAAAGTCCCCCTCTCTAGCTCGGCTGGAGAGGGGGATTGAGGGAGAGAGGCTGTAGCGGCGGGTTTGCAAACCCGCCCCTACGAAGGGCACAGCAGAGCAGCGCCCCCTAGCATATTCCGCCCACGTCCCCTGGCAGAGTAGGTGGAGGTGACGTGCGGCGCGTCAGTTGCCCGGCGTCGCGGTGGCCTCCTGGCTGCCCGGCGCTTCGGCAGGCGTCTCGGTCGCCGCTTCCGCCGCAGGAGTCTCGGTCGGAGCAGCTTCTTCCGCCGGAGCCTTCGCTGCCTGCGCCTCATACGCGGCGAGCATCTCGTACACGGCCTCGCGCACGTCGCGGCTGTAAGCGTCCAGGTCAAACCCGGCGAACGGATAGTTCGCCAGCGTGTCCAGCGTGCTCTGCGCGAAGAAGTGCCACAGGTAGGCGCGCACCAGCGGGTTGGCGAAGGCCGCCCGGCTGACGTGAATCTGCATGGGGAACGACAGTGCATAGCTGCCGTCGGCGAACGTCTCGGCGGACGGGGCAACACAGCCCGCGCCAGCGTCCACGCTCAACAGCTTGACCTGCGCCATGCTGTCCTGCAAGTCCGTCCACCACAGCCAGGTCAGGCCGTTGTCAGTGTTGGCTACGCCCTGCGCGCGGTAGAGCGGATCGCTGCTCTCGACCCTATCCTGGCGCACCGCGAACGACGGCGAGCCAATCAGACGGGCAACCAGGGTATCAGTTTCACCTGTCTGGGCGGGCGGCGCGACGAGCAACAGCGGGCGATCCGGCCACTCAGCGTTGACCTCTTGCCACGTTGCGGCGGCGGGCGCGTCTTCGGTCCCGGCGCGCAGAAGCGCCGTCATCGTCTCCGCGTCCACACACTCGATCCAGTCCGCGTTCGCCGGGACTGCGATCACCAGCGCCTGCTGCCCCAGGTCAAGCGTGTACGGCTCGATGCCGTTCGCCGCGCACCGGGCAAGCTGCTCGTCTGTTGCCGCGCGCGTGGCCCGCAGCACGTCCGCTTCGCCCGCGCAGAAAGCGTCCCAGCCCGCCGCGTTGCCCACATACTCCGCTTCGAGGGTCGCGCCGGTGTATTGTGCCGTGAACTGGCTCTCAATCCGACGAACGAGGTCATAGAGCATCGCCGTGCCGGTCACGGTGAGAGTTCCTTCGGTCGCCGCGTCCACTTGAATGGGGCTGATCGGGCGCGAGAAAGTACGCCCCGTCTTCGCAGCAAGCAGGTTGGCG
>JAGPFT010000001.1 GCA_018056405.1 Anaerolineae bacterium | reverse complement strand
ATGGTCGTGACGCGCACGCCCACTGCCCGGTACACGGCGTTGGCAATGGCCGGCGCGGTCGAGACCAGGCCGATCTCGCCGATGCCCTTCACGCCGAACGGCCCGCTGGCCTCCGGCACCTCAAGAATCACGCTTTCGATGCGGGTGGGCATGTCCTCGGCAGTGGGGATCAGATATTCGGTGAAGCCGTCCACCCACTGCCCGTTGGCCTTCAGGCGGACGCTCTCGTAGAGCGCGTAGCCAATGCCCATGGCCGCGCCGCCCTCGATCTGCCCCTCAACGCCGGCCCGGTTGATGACCTGGCCCACGTCATGAATGGCCACCAGGTCGGTCACTTCGATTGTACCCAGCGCCGGGTCCACCTCCACGCGGGCGACGTGCGCCCCGAAAAGGAACATCACGTGCGGCATCCCTACCGGCAGGTGCTTGGGTGTTGTCTCCTCCGGGTAGGGGAAGGAGAACGTCGCTTCGGCGGCCAGAGGCACGCCTTCGTCGGCGGCGCGGCTGGCGAACTCGGCGACCGGGAAGCGTTCCCCGTCGGGCGCGATGACCATCCCACCCTCATGGCGCAGGCCGGCGCGGGCTACGTTCAGCGCGCCCGCTGCGTAGTCCAGCAGCGCGTCCACCAGCCGCCTGGCGGCGATGAGCAGCGAGTTGCCGGTTGAATAGGTCATGCGCGAGGCGCAGGTCACGCCGCCGTTGGGCGAGATGCGCGTGTCCACCGGCACGGCGCGCACCGCTTTGTAGGGCAGCCCCAACGCCTCTGCCGCCATCTGCTCGGCGACGGTCGCCAAACCCTGGCCCAGGTCTGGCGCGCCGATGAACATAGTCACCGTGCCGTCGGGGTTGAGCGCCAGGCGGTTGGTCACGTCGTCAGGGACACGATAGCCCAGGCCCATGCTCTGCATCCCCAGGGCGAAGCCCACCCCGGCGGTCTTGCCCGGCGCGGCGGGAAGTCCCTCTAGCCGGGCGCGCGCCGCCTCGACCGCGTTCAGGATCAGCGGCAGGCTCTCCGCCGTGCGATCCAGTGTCACCTGGGTGAAGAAACGGTCGCCGGGCCGCAGCGCGTTCTTGCGTCGCAGTTCGAGCGGGTCCATGCTCAGTTCAGCGGCCAGCATGTCGAGCAGGCTCTCGGTGGCAAAATGCGCCTGGGGGCTGCCAAAGCCGCGCATTGCCCCGGAGTAGGGGCTGTGCGTATAGACCACGCGCGTGTCCACGCTGACATTCGGGATGCGATACGACCCCGGCACCATCTCGGTCAGCAGGCTGCCGACCGCCGGCCCGTAGGACGCATAAGCGCCCGTGTCCAGGTGCACCACGGCCTTGAGCGCCAGCAGATCGCCGGCGTGCGTCGCGCCGAGGGTGAGGTGCAGGCGCGCCGGGTGGCGTTTGGGATGCGCTAGAAACGACTCGTGGCGGTTGTTGACCAGGCGGACAGCGCCGTGCGTCGCCCACGCGCCCAGCGCGGCCAGGACTTGCAGGCTGGAGTCCTCTTTGCCGCCGAACGCGCCACCGATAACCGCGCTCTTGACTCCCACAGCCTCGTCTGGCAGCCCTAGCACGCTGGCAATGGCGTGACGATCCTCGAATGGCTTCTGCGAGCTGACCCAGACCGTCAGCGTGCCGTCGTCGTTCCAGCGCGCAATGGACGACTCCGGCTCCATGTAAGCGGGCGAGATGCGCGGCACCTCGAAGGTAGCCTCCAGCACCACATCCGCCGCGGCCAGCCCTGCCGCCACGTCGCCATCGCTGACCTCGTAGCGGGTCAGCAGGTTGCCGCCGGGGTGAACCTGGGGCGCGTCCGGCTCCAGCGCGGCGACCGGATCGTGCACGGAGGGCAACGGGTCGTAGGCGACCAGCACAGCAGCTCTGCCGCGCTCGGCGGCCAGTTTGCTCTGGCCGACGACCAGGGCCACTGGCTCGCCCATATGCCGCACCACGTCGAAGGCCAGCGCCGGCTGATCCTGCACGAGCGGCCCGAACGTCTTGCTGCCGGGCACGTCCTCGGCGGTGAGCACGGCCACCACGCCGGGGACAGCCCGCGCTGACTCGGTGTTAATGGCGAGAATGCGCGCGTGATGGTGCGGCGAGCGCACCACTGCGCCATAGAGCAAGCCGTCATGCGGCAGATCGTCCACGTAGAGCGCCGCGCCGGTGACTTTGTCCCAGGCATCTTTGCGCAGTTCGGCCTTGCCGACCGTCTTCAGTTCAGCGGGCATGGCTCATCTCCTCCGCCGCGCAGCGCACCGCCGCGACTATCCTGGCGTACCCGGTGCAGCGGCACAGATTGCCGGACAGCGCCTCGCGGATGTCGTCGTCGCTCGGCGCGGGAACCCGGTCGAGCAGCGCCTTGGCGGCCAGGATCGCGCCGGGCGTGCAGAAGCCGCACTGCACCGCGCCCGTCTCCACGAAGGCGCGTTGCAAGGGGTGCAACTGTCCATCGCGCGCCAGCCCCTCGATGGTCTCCACATGGCTTCCCTCGGCCTGCCCGACCAGCACCAGGCAGGCGTTGACCGCCTCGCCATCCAGAATCACCGTGCACGCGCCGCACTCGCCCTCGCCGCCGCAGGCGTCTTTGGCCCCGGTCAGGCCCAGGTCGTCGCGCAGGGCGTAGAGCAGCGTCTTGTTCGGCTCGGTGGTGATCGTGCGCGCCTGGCCGTTGACGGTCAGGGTGACAGTGATCGGTTTCATGCTCGCACCTCCCGCCCCGCGCTCTGAACGGCCTGGCGCAGCGCGCGCTCTGTCAGGCGGACGGCTACGGCGCGCCGGTAGCCCGCGCTGCCGCGCACGTCGCTGATCGGGGCGATGTCGTGCACGACGGCCCGGCTCGCCGCTGCCAGCACCTCCCCGGCAGGAGTCTGGCCGCGCAGGACGGCTTCGGCGTGGGGACTGCGCAGCGGAGTCGGGGCGACCGCGCCCAGCGCCACATGCGCCGCCGTGATGTGCCCGTTCGCGCCGAAGACCAGCAGCGCCGCTACATTGACCACGGAGATGGCCATGCCGCGCCGGTTGCCCAGCTTGAGGAACGATGCGCCGCACGGCTGCGGGGGCCGCCGGAAGCTGATCGAATGGATGACTTCGCCCGACTCCAGGCAAGTCTGGCGCGGGCCGCACAAGACGGTGGCCAGCGGCAGGTCGCGCGCGCCACCCTGTTTCAGCAGCCGGACTTCGGCGTCGAGCGCCAGCAGCGGTGGCAGCGTGTCGCCCGCCGGAGAGGCATTGGCGATGTTGCCGCCCAGCGTGCCCCGCGCCCGCGTCTGCGGCGCGCCGACTGTTCGCGCTGCCGCAACCAGGGCAGGCGCAACGTCGCGCAGCAGGGGAGAGGCCAGCATGTCGGCGTAGGTGGTCAGCGCGCCGATGCGCACCAACGCGCCCTCCTCGCGGATGAAGTGCAGTTCGCGCACGCGGCTCGCGTCCACCAGGGCGGACGCTGGGAACGCGCCGCGCTGCGCCTGAACGAGCACATCAGTCCCGCCGGCGATCACCCGCCCGCCGGTCTCGGCCAGCAGGCGGAGCAGGTGGTCGAGCGTGCTCGCTGCGTAAAAGTCAAACTCCTGCATAAGCAATCCCTTTGCGTCTTGGTGAGCAGCCTTGAGTTTCGCGCCCTGAAGGGGCCAATGCCCCAGCCTTGTGACCGCCCTCTTCTGGCCGAAAGCTGAACGCTGACGGCTGAGCGTTGATGGTTCTACTCCCACACCGTCTCCACCCGCGTGCGGGCGACGACGCGCCCGCGCCGGATCACCGTGCGCTCCGGCGAATGGCGGCGCAGCGCGTCCACCGGCGAGTCCGCGTCGAGCAGCACCAGGTCGGCGGGTGCGCCCGGCTCGACTCCATAGCGGGGCAGGCGCAACAGCCGCGCCGCGTGGTAGCGCGGCATGTCAAACGCCGCCTGAATCTCGTCCGGCGCGGCCAGATGCGCCGCGTGCGCGGTGATCAGCGCTACTTCCAGCGGGTCCATGCGCCCGTAGGGATAGAACATATTCTGTACGTCGTCCTGCCCGCAGGTGACGTTGACGCCCGCCGCCAGCAGTTCTTTGACGCGGGCGATGCCACGCCGTACCGGTTGCGCGTCGTGACGCCCTTCGAGCAGCAGGTTGATCGGCGCGTTGGTGATCACGTGCACGCCAGCCTCTTGGGTCTTGGCGATGATGCGCGCCGCCATCGCCTCGTCCCAGGCGGACATAGCGCAACAGTGCCCTGCTGCCACGCGCCCCTGGTAGCCATTGGCGAGGGTCTGCTCGGCCAGCGGCTCCAGCGAATGCCAGTACGGGTCGTCGGTCTCGTCAATGTGCATGTCAATGTTGGCGTTGTAGTGCCGCGCGATCTCGAAGGCAATCTCGATCTGCCGGGCGGCGTCGTCCATATCGCGTTCGCCGTGCGGCATCCCGCCCACCAGGTCGGCGCCGCGCCCCATCGCCGCCCACATCAATTCGACGACCTCTGGATCGCGGGCCATGCCGTGTTGCGGGAAGGCGATCACCTGCACGTCAATCAGGTCGCGGAAGCGTTCGCGCACGGGCAGAATGGCCTCCAGGATGCGCAGCCCGGCCACACGGTCAATGTCTACATGGCAGCGCAGCCACAGCACGCCATTGGCGATGGCCTCGCGCAGCACCGCCGACGCCCGGCGCATGATGTCGTCGGCGGGCATGTCGCGCTTGATCGCGGCGTAGAGGCGGATCGCTTCTTCCAGCGTGCCGCTGCGATTGGGGGCGTCCCACAGCAGGGCGTTCTCCAGGTGGAAGTGGGACTCGATCAGCGCCGGTGAGATCAGCGCGCCGCCCGCGTCCAGTTCGCGCGCGCCCGGCCCGACTCCCTCTGGCGCGACGGTGACGATGACGCCCCCGGCGATGCCCACGTCCACGCGCTGCCCTGTACGGTCGTGGCGAGCGTTGCGGATGACCAAGTCCATGCGCTGCCTCACTTCTCGCCGCGCGAGTAGGGCACGGCGAACGCGCCAGGGAACTCCGCCCGCCGCGAGACGCTCACCAACACAATGATCGTGGCGATGTAGGGCAGCATCAGCAGCAATTCGGAGTCAATGGGCGCTTCGAGTGTCTGCAGCGCCGTTTGCAGCGATGCCGCCCCGCCGAAGACCAGCGCACCCCACAGCGCGCGCACCGGGTCCCAGCGTGAGAAGACGACGACCGCCAACGCGATGAAGCCACGCCCGGCGGTCATCTGCGTCCAGAAGATGCCCAGGTTGGCCAGCGGCAGGTAAGCTCCGCCCAATCCGACCAGTGCCCCGCCGATCATCAGGCTGATGGTGCGCAGCGTGGTGACGTTTAGCCCGCGCGCATCCACTGCGTCCGGGCGCTCGCCCACGGCGCGCAGGGCCAGCCCGAAGCGCGTGCGGTAGAGCACCACCCAGGCCACGCCGACCAGGACGAAGACCAGATAGACCATGATGTTGTGCTTGAACAGCACCTCGCCCAGCACGGGGATGTCTTCCAGCAGCGGGATCGGCTGAACCTTAAAGGTCGTGATCGTCGGAGGGCGCGTGCGCAGGCCGAAGAACAGACGGAAGAGCAACGTCGAAAGGCCGCCGCCCAGGATGGTGATGCCCAGCCCGGCGACCACCTGGTTGGCTTTGGCTGTCACGCTGACAAAAGCCATCAGCAGGCCCATGGCCATCCCTACCAGCATGGCGACCAGCAGCCCCACCCACAGGCTGCCGCTGTTGTACGCGCCGACAAAGCCGCCCAACGCGCCCATGAGCATGATGCCTTCCAGCCCCAGGTTGAGGATGCCTGCTCGTTCGTTGAAGACTTCGCCCAGCGCCGCGAACAGGATCGGCGTGGCCCAACGCACGGCGGAGGCGAGGATGCCGACGAGGAAAGAGAAGGTGATCAGGTCCCAGTTCATGATGCTTTCCTCTTGAATAGATACGCCCGCGATAGCACCAGCAGGATCACGCAGCCCTGGATCACGTCTACCAGCGCGAAGGGCACGTTGGCGTTGCGCTCCATCGCGTTGCCGCCGACCACCAACGCGGCGAACAGGAACGCGGAGATAGTCATGCCGATCGGGTTCAACCCACCCAACAGGGCCACTACAATGCCCAGCGTACCGAAGCCGCGCGCTATCTCCTCGATCAGGCGGAAGTGCAGCCCAAAGATCTCGCCCCAACCGGCAAGGCCGGCCAGCGCCCCGCTGATCGCCGCCACCAGCAGGATCGTGCGCGGGATGTTCAGCCCCACGTGGGCGGCAACGCGCCGGCTGGCCCCCACGATCTCGATGCGGCGGCCCAGGGTGGTGCGCCACAAGACCAGACTCAGCGCCACCACCACCAGGGCCACGATGAAGGCGACATTCAGCCGCGTCCGCGCGACCAGTCGCGGCAGCTCCAGCTCTCTGGCGATCAGCGCCGATTGCGGGAAGTTGAAGCCCTGCGGGTCCATCATCGGCCCGCGCACCAGATAGGCCAGCAGGTAGATGGCGATGTAGTTGAGCATCGAGGTCGTAATCACCTCATTGGCCTGCAGGTACGCTTTGAGCACCCCGGCAATCAAACCCCACAGCATCCCGCCCAGCGCCGCCGCCAGAAAGGCCAGGATCAGCAGCGGCAGTGGCGGCAGTGCCACGTTGAGCGCGACCCATGTCGAGAAAATCGCCCCCAGGATCATCTGCCCCTCCGCGCCGATGTTCCACAACTGGGCGCGAAACGAGATGGACACCGACACGGCCACGAAGAGCAGCGGCGTGGCCTTGACCAGCGTCTCAGTGAAGCGGCTGGTGGAGCCGAATGCGCCGTCATAGAGGCTGCGGTAGGCGGCGATGGGGTCGCGCCCGCTGATCAGTAGCAGCAGCCCGCCCACCAACAGCGACAG
This sequence comes from Anaerolineae bacterium, assembly GCA_018056405.1. GTDB lineage: Bacteria > Chloroflexota > Anaerolineae > Aggregatilineales > Aggregatilineaceae > UBA2029. The sequence goes on along the minus strand of JAGPFT010000001.1, from coordinate 34,395 downwards.
CACGAACGAGAGCAACGCCTGAAGCACGCTCTCGCCCAGAGCGCGCCAGTTGATCAGCGCCCTCGGAGTGGCGGGCGCGGTGTCGAGGGTGGTGGTGCTCATGATGTGGTCTCCTGCGCCGATAGCTCGGCCAGCGGCGTGCCGGCCATCAACAGCCCCAATGTCTGCGGATCGGCTTCGCCGCGCCCCAGGATGCCCATCGCCTGCCCGTTGTACATGACCAGCACGCGGTCACTGAGCAGCAGAATCTCGTCCAGATCGGACGAGACGAGCAGTACCGCCGTGCCGCGCGCGCGTTCTTCGAGCAGCTTGTCGTGGACGTAAGCCGTCGCGCCAATATCCAGGCCGCGCGTCGGCTTGTTGGCGACGATCAGGCATGGCTGCTGGCTGAACTCGCGGGCCAGGATCAGCTTTTGCTGGTTGCCGCCGGAAAGTGTGCCCGCCGGGACGTGCGGGCCGGGCGCACGCACGTCGAAATTGGTGAGCAGCCTGCGGGTGAACTGCACAATGACGCGGGAATTGAGCAGCCCGCCCCGCGCGTAAGGTGCCCGGTCGAAGACCTTGAGCGTGGCATTGCGGCTGAGATCAAAGCTGAGGATCAGCCCATCGCCCTGGCGGTCGTCGCTGATGTAGGCGGCGTTGTGCTTGATGAACTTGCGTGCCTTCCAGCGGGTGGCGTCTTCTCCGGCGATCAGGACCTGGCCGCTCTGCACAGGCCGCACGCGGGTGATCGCCTCCACCAGTTCGCGCTGTCCGTTGCCGTCCACCCCGGCGATGCCCAGGATTTCGCCCCCATGCACCTGAAAGCTGATGCCGCGCACGGCGGGCAGGTCGCGGTCGTCGCGCACGTGCAGGTCGCGCACCTCGATCAGGCAGCGCGAGCTGCTTCTAGCGGCGGCGTCACCTACGTCCCGGCGACGCACGGCCTCTTCGTCGCCAGCCAGGGCCAGCACTTCGGCCTGCTGGTCGGCGTACAGGGCGGTCAGTTCGCGCCCGATCATCTCGCGGGCCAGAGTGGCTTTGTTCGTGTCGCGGGTCATGGCCCCGTACACCACGCGCCCGGCGCGCAGCACGGTGACGCGATCAGTCACCTTCAGCACCTCGTCCAGCTTGTGGCTGATGAAGACAATCGTTTTGCCAAGCTCGGCCATACGGCGCAGAGTCGCGGCCAGGCTCTCGGCTTCTTGCAGGGTCAGGACGGCGGTCGGCTCGTCAAGAATGAGCACGTCCGCGCCCCGGTACAGGCTGCTGAGAATCTCCACGCGCTGCTGCGCACCGACCGAGAGCGTCTGCACGCGCGCCGTGGGGTCTACCTCCAGGCCGTACTGGGCGGCTACCTCGGCGATCTGGCGCTGAGCGTCCGCCAGGTCAATGAACCCCCAACCGCCCAGGCCGAGGATGACGTTTTCGGTGACGGTGAAGGGCGGGACCAGTTTGAAGTGCTGGTGAACCATGCCAATGCCCTGGGCGATGGCGTCGGCAGGGGAGCGAATCGAGACGGCTTCCCCGTGCACCCGAATCTCGCCCGCGTCCGGCTGGTACAGCCCGAAGAGGATGTTCATCAGGGTGGTCTTGCCGGCGCCGTTCTCACCCAGCAGGCCGTGCACCTCACCGGCATACAAATCCAGGTCCACATTTTCGTTGGCCGTCACGCCGGGGAAGCGCTTGGTGATGCCGCGCATCTGTACGGTGATCATAGGCTCCTCATTCGCGCGTGCGAGCAGATTGGTTGTCCAGGGCGATTGCATCAAACGTGCGCGTTGTTCTACCTCATCCCCAGCCTCGCTGCGCCCGGCTCGCCCCCTCTTCAACATGGAGAGGGGGCAGCGAGGCCCGCATCAGTGGGCCGGGCGGGGGTGAAGTCCCCGTAGGGACGTATGGCGATGCGCCCCTACGAGCAGGCTGACACGCGGCGGATTTTGCTGTGACTGCCCTGATCGGTTGCAGGGATCAGGGGAGTTTCCAATGCTCGCAGTATCTCAGACCTGGCGGCCATGCTTGGGGCTTCCGAAGTCTGCGCAGACTCGGGAGTCTGGCCCTGCGAACTAAGGGCTGCGACCTGACGACTGATCCCTGACGACCCCAACAAGGGGAAGGCGCATATTCCCCGCCTTCCCCCGCTGTTAAGGCTTACTCCAGCTTGTAAGTGTCCAGGTCGCCCAGGTCGAGCGTGCCCTCGACGAAACCCTCGATGGCCTCGTCCAGCACCTCTTGCAGTTCTTCGGTGATGTAGTCTTCGATCAGGTCTTCGTTGTAGACAATCGAGACGCCCTCATTGGCGAACTCGATCCAGTAGAACTGGTCGCCGAAGGTCCCCTCGGCTGTCTGCTCGATCATCGTCTGGTACACCGGGCCCCAGTTGTAGACAAAGCTGGCCAGCGCGTTCTCCGGGGCGATGTCGTTCTGGTTGGCGACGTTGCCCATACACAGAACGTCCTCTTCGGCGCACGCTCCCATCACGGCAATGCCGACGCCGTCACCGCTCTGCCACAGCACATCAGCGCCCGCCTTGATCTGGCTGAGCGCGGCTTCCTTCGCCCCGGCCAGGTCGTTGAAGTCGCCGACGAAGTTGCTCAGTGCCGTGACATCCTCGTTGGCTGCCTCTGCGCCTAGCACGAAGGCGACATGCCCGCGATGAATCTCCGACACATCCACGCCGCCGACCACGCCGACGATGTTGGATTCGGTCAGATAGCCGGCCATGAGGCCCATCAGGTAGCCGCCTTGCTCCAGCTTGACATCATAGACGCCCACATTGGGGGCCAACTTGTAGCCGGTGCCGATGGCGAAGTTCACATCGGGGAACTGCTCGGCCACTTTGATGATCGGCTCTTGGAACTGGAAGCCGTGACCGACGATCAGGTCGTATTCCTGCTGCGCATAGTCGAGCAGCGCCGGCTCGATGTCCACCGGATCGTAGACCTGCTCGACGATTGTCAGCTCGACCTCTATGGTCTCTTCCAGAGCTTCGACGGCGGCGTTCATGCCCTCAAACGATGCCTGGTTCCACGACACATCGTCAGCGCGACCAGGCAGGATCAGCGCCACTCTCACTTTGGGCAGCTCCGTCTGGGCCGCAGCAGGAAGCGCCGCGACCAGGATGCCCACGACCAGGATGAGCGTCATCAGACTGCGGGTTTTCATGGGTTAAACTGCCTTTCTTCTACATGCACATACGCTGCGCGTTTCCCTGGCTGCCGGGGCAGGTCAGGGCCAATGAAGGGGATGGAGCTTGGAGATCTCAAACGAACGCTGCTGTTCTGTTGGCGCGTGGTGCGCTGCGGCTCACCTCCTTGGCGCTCATTCAACGAAGGGGCTGATCAGCGCGTGATTGCGCACGCTGACCAGGCCCCTATCCGTCAGCCCCAGTTCGGGGACGGTCGGCAGAGAGATAAACGAGATGGTCATGAACGGCGCGGGCAGCGTGCAGCCTAGCTCGTGGGCGACGGCGGTGATCGCTTCCAGGTTGGCGATCACGTTCTCGACGGGCGCTTCGCTCATCAGGCCGCCTACCGGCAGCGGCAGCGTGCCCAGCACTGCACCGTCGGCGGCAATCGCCAGCCCGCCCTGCATGTCCTGAATGGCGCGCACGCAGGCGGCCATGTCCGCCTCGTCCACGCCGGCGACAATGATGTTGTGGTGATCGTGGGCCACCGACGACGCCAGCGCGCCTCGCTTCAGGCCGAAGCCGCGCACGAAGGCTACACCAATATTGCCGTTCTTGCCATGCCGCTCGACGACGGCGATTTTCAGCACGTCCTGGGCTGGGTCGGCGATGGCGCTGCCCTCCACGACGGGAACGGTCGCCTCGCCGATCTCGTTGATAATCTGGTCGGGGTATAGCTCGATCACCCGCACGCGGGCCGACGGCCCTGGCGCGTCCAGCCGGAAGTCGTCCGCCGCCATGCCGCGCTGCACGCTGACCGTGTGACGAATCCAGTCGGGATAGCTAGCGGGCGGCAGTGGGACGGTCAGCACGCCGCCCTGGGCGACCGGCGCGCCCTTGAAGAAGACGTGGCTGGGCCGGATTGTCTCCAGGCTGGGGGCCAGGACAATATCCGCCCAGCGACCGGGGGCCAGGCTGCCCAGCAGGTGATCCACGCGGAAGTGCACGGCGGCGTTGACTGTGGCCATCTGGATCGCCTGCATCGGCGGCACGCCCAGGGCGATGGCCCGGTTGACCAGGTAGTCAATGTGTCCCTCGTCGCGGATGTCGTCGGGGTGTTTGTCGTCGGTGCAAAACATCAGGTGGCGCGTGTCCAGCCCTTCGCGCACGACGCCGGTCAGGATCAATTCCAGGTTGCGCTCGGTGCTGCCGTCGCGCACCAGCACGGGCATCCCCAGGCGCAGCCGGGCCAGCGCCTGCTCGTAGTCTACTGCCTCGTGATCGTCGGCCAGCCCACCGCAAGCGTACCCGGCCAGCGCGTGGCCCATCAGCCCGGCGGCGTGCCCGTTGGCGATCTTGTTGAGGGCGTGAGCCGCTTCCACTTTGGCCAGGTACTCGTCGCGCAGGCCGAGCACCTTCGACGGGTCCAGTTCGCCCAGGCTGACGCACGCCTCCCAGCCCAGCACGCGGCGCACGGCGTTCAGGTCTAGCTCGCCGCCCGCCGTCTCCAGGCCGGGCGCGGTGGGCACGCGCGACGACACCTCGATCAGGATGTGGTAGGGCAGGGCAGCCATGCTCGCCAGCAGCGCTTCCATGCCCGCCAGCCCGGCCACGTTGGCGATCTCCATCGGATCCACGAACAGGGCCGTCGTGCCACCGGGGACGATCAGTGAAGCCAGGTTTTCCGGGATGATCAGCGTGGAGTCCACGTGGATGTGCGTGTCAATGAAGCCCGGCATGGCATACTGCCCGCCCGCGTCGAACGTCTGCACCGTCTCGAAGTCCCCGGCGTCCAACGAGACGATGCGCCCGTGCCGGACGCCGAGCGCTGCCGGCTCGATGCGCCCGGTGTAGACGTTGACCAACCGGACATTGCGAATGAGCAGGTCGAGCGGTTGGTGCCCCTGGGCGGCCTGGATCAGGTCTTGACGCTGCGAAATGGAGATCATGCGCACCAGTTCCTCTCTAGAAAGTTGCGGAGACCGCAGAGATCGGAGACCGTCTGAGAAGTCCCGCACCTCCGTTTGCCCCCCATCCCCGGCCCTTCCCCCACAAGGGGAGAAGGGAGAAAAGCGCGCACTCCAGGCCCTTCCCTCCTTGTGGGTTCAGGGGCGGACAGCACCGTGAGAAGCATTGAGAGGGCGCTCGCTTAACCTCACCCCCTGGCCTCGCCCCGCCCCCGGCCTTTCCCCCTCTCCGTTGACGGAGAAGGGGCGGCGAGGCCCGCGTCAGTAGGCCGAGCGGGGGTGAGGTAAAGTAAAGAGCCGCCCCAGACGATAAGCCGATCTCAACACCTGTCCGCCCCTGACCTCCTTGTGGGGGAGGGGTTTGGGGTGAGGAGAGCCACTTCTCAAACGCCTTTCACACTTTTTTGCGCAGCACCGAGAAGCGCACGTACTCATCTCGATAATACGCCCGGTAAAATAAAACAGGTTTGTTCAACCTGTTGAAAGCGACCTCATCAAAACGCAGAATCGCCGCGCCGGCGGGCACAGACAGGATCGCCACCAGATCGCCATCCACAGCCTGGGGGACGATCTCGGCCAGGCAGTGGGTGATCGTCTCGTCACAGCGCCGGCGCAGAAAGTCGAAGATGGGGGCGTGCAGTTCCGCCGGTTCATAGGGCGCGCGGATCAGGTCGGCGGGCAGGACATCCACGCAGTAGATAGCGGGGTTGCCATCGGCCAGGAAGAGCTTGCTCACGAAGAGCGCCTCAGCGCCTGCGTCGCGGCCCAGCCGTTCGGCGATGTCGTCTGGCAGCGGCTTGCGTTCGACGGAGATCGGCTGGATGGAAGGCGCGTAACCCGCCTGGCCGATCAGCTCAGTGAACTCGTAGGCAGTCTCGACGTGGGCCTGGATGCGCAGGGCGTACTGGTTGGCGTAGGTGCCGGACCCCTGGCGGCGGAAGATCGCCCCTTCGCGTTCCAGCACGGCCAGCGCGTCGCGGACGGTGCCGCGACTGACGCCATACTCGCTGGCGATCTCCGGCTCGGAAGGCAGGCGTCCCCCACTGGCGTACTCCCGCTGGAGGCGCTGGCGCAGGGCGCTGGCTACGCTCTTGGATAAGGGGGCAGGTCGTCTAATAGGCACAGTCGCACCCTGGAAGAAGAGTTGTCTATTTGTCGAACAACTTGTATCTTACGGGCAGAATCCCGATCAAGAATAGTGACAAATAGCATGAGTTGGCGGATTTGGTGGGGCCGTCCTGAAGGGCGCACCTCACGATGGGGGCGAGATTCCTGAAGCGCAGAGGACGTGGAGAAGAACCGAGAGACCCTCGGAGAAGCCCTTCTAACCCCTATCCTCCCGGCCCCCTTTCTCCGCGAGCGGGGAAAGGGGGCGCAGACTCAAGTCCCTCCCTGCTGGCGGTTCCGGGGCGGCCAGCAGCGTGAGAAGCATTGAGAGGGCGACGATCACCCTCACCCCCTGGCCTCGCTGCGCTCGGCCAAGAACCAGACTTCGGAAGTCTCCTGCGGTGAGGCGCGCCAGCGCCGAGCGGGGGTGAGGTAAAGTGAAGAGCTGCCCCGGCCTATAAGCCGATCTCAACGCCTGTTCCCCCCTAACCCCGGTCCTTCCCCCACCAGGTGGGGAAGGAAGAAAAGCGGCAGGATTGCTCCCCTCCCCTCCGCGCAGCGCGGAAGCCGGGAGATGGGAGGCATTTGTGGGTAACGCATAGGCGTGCGGATGTCGCAGGAGGAGAACAGCAGCAGAGAGAGGAGGCGCAGCGCCGCATGTGCTACGTTTGCAGCGCGCCCCTGGCTCCTGTTATGGAGAGACTTCTCTGGTGACTAGGCGGGCCTGCGGCAAGGCCCGCCCAGGGAGGAACAACATGACTCCGGGCCACGCAGGCCGGGCTTGGACGGTTGCGATGGCGAATCAGCCAGGCACTCTCAGAATCCGCCCATCTCCGGCAGTGATCATACCTTTTGCCCGGAGATGATCATGGTGACGATCTCATCAACGCTGGTTTCTTCGCGGCGCTTGATGCCCACCAGCCGCCCTGTTTTGAGGATCATGAAACGGTCGGCGATGTTGAAGACCTCGTTGATGTTGTGCGAGATGATGATCACCGACAGCTTATTGGCGCGCAGTTTCTCGATAAAATCGTACACCTTGCGCGTCTCGGCTACGCCCAGCGCCGCCGTCGGCTCGTCCATGATGATGATCTGCGCCTCGAAGTACACGGCCCGGCTGATGGCGACCATCTGTCGCTGACCGCCGGAAAGGTAGTTCACGCTGCGGCCTACATCGTCAATTGCCAGGTCGAAGCTGTTGAGCAGGTTCATCGCATTGGCGCGCATCTCGCGCAGGTTCATCAGGCCCAACCATCCCAATAGAGGATGGCGGATTTCCCTGCCCATGAAGATATTCGCTGTGATGTCGAGGTTGTTCATCAGCGCCAGGTTCTGGTACAGGGTCTCGATGCCAAGCTGCTGAGCAGCCATGGGGCTGTCTATCTTCACCTGCTTGCCGCGAATGTAGATCGTCCCTTCGTCGGCCTGGTGCGCCCCCGATAGAATCTTGACCAGCGTGGATTTGCCGGCCCCGTTATCGCCGACAAGCGCCAGAATCTCGCCTTCATACAGGTCAAAACTCACGTCATTGACGGCGTATACGCCACCGAAGTGCTTGGTGACGTGCTCCATGCGGACGACCGCTTTCTTCGCGTCAACATCGCTTGCCAGCATGATTCTGTCCCTCACTTGCTGTTGGGTTTTCTTCTCAGCTTGTCCACGAGTACGGCAGTCAGGACGATGAGGCCTGTCACAACGGTCTGGTAGAATGACGCGACTCCCCACAGGTTGAGGGCATTGCTGACCACGCCCAGGATGAGCGCGCCCAGCAGGGTGCCCCACACGGTGCCGTGCCCGCCCGACAGGGAGTTGCCGCCGATGACGGCGGCGGCTATCGCCGTCAGCTCGTAGCCGGTGCCGGTGCTGGGCTGTCCGCTGCCCAGCCTGGCGGCCAGCACGACCCCGGAGATGCCGGACATGAGGCCGCAGAAGCCATAGGTCAGCAACTTGATCCGCTGCACCCGCACGCCGCAGAGCCGCGCCGCCTCCTCGTCTCCGCCGATGGCCAGCGTATAGCGCCCAAACGTGAAACGAGTCAGCAGCAGGTGCCCGGAGATATAGATCACGAAGGTGATGATCACTGGGATGGGGATTCCCAGGACATAGCCGGTGCCGATGCGCACGAAATCCTTGGGCAGCCCCCAGATCGCCTGCCCGTTGGTGACGATCAGGGCCGTGCCCCGGAACAGGTTCATGGTGCCCAGCGTTGCCACGAAAGCCATGACCTTGCCGTAGGAAACAAGCGCTCCATTCAGCAGCCCGGCGGCGGTGCTCACGATCAGCGCCGCGACGATTGAGATTTCCAGGCCGTATCCTTCGCGGAGCGCATAGGCTACCACAACGCCGGACAGCGCAACGGTCGAACCCACCGAGATGTCAATACCGCCCGTGATGATCACAAAGGTCATGCCGACAGCGACGATGCTCGTGATAGACACCTGGCGCAGCACATTCAGGAGATTCTGCGTGGTCAGAAACACGGGCAGCAGATAGCCGACTACCACGCACAGGACGATCAGCATGAACAGCGTGCGCTGCCTGAGAAGATGCCGGACAGCAGCAAGCAAGCTCTTTTCGATGCGGAAACTGGCCAATGCTTGCCACCTTTTCTGTGTCAACAATGCCTGGTTCCTTTCCGGCGGCCTTGAGCGCGATGATAGACTCACCATTGGCGCTGTCGGTCAGTATATCACCGGCTGCCTGGTGATATCAGGATCGGTGAAGATGTCGGCGGAGTCTGTGCTGGGCGTGGAGAACTCGGACAGCACTGCGCCCTCTGGCCCGCCCTGGAACCAATGCAGTGTGTTAGGGGGTACTGTGTGCTGATCGCCCGGCTCCAGGATGATCTCGTGCCAGACGGTGAAGTGCGCCCGCCGATGGGCGGGCACGGTCGCCTGCGGCTGAGTCGTGGCGGGGCCTTCGACATACAGGTACACCTTGCCCCACCGACAGCGGAACGTCTCTTCTTTCCCTGGCTGATCGCCAACTGCCGGGTGACGGTGCTGCGGGCAGATCTGGCCCGGAAACAGGACGACTTCCTTGGCGCACACGCGCCCGGTGTTGATATAAGTGACCAGCTCAACGCCGATCTGCTCCAGTTCACCCAGCCCGAAATCTGCCACCTCGAGGGCGTCCTTCTCGGCTGCGGTGATCGTGATAGCAGCGCGTTGATAGGTTTCCAGGGTGCGATTGCGCGCCGCTTCATACTCGGCTCGGCTGATAGCCATCTGCTGTGCCTCTCCTTGAAAACTTGGAAAGATACTTTTCCCGGCTCACTGCCATGGTGAGAGGACTGCCTGCTGGTCGCATAACGGGCCAGCAGGCAATCAGGGTGGGTGATTCTAGAACCCCAGGGCTTCCCAGGCAGCGATGAGGGGTTCGACGTTATCGGGCAAGGCGAGGGTCATGGGGGTGGTGATGACCGGGTCAATCTTGCCCGTCTGCAGGAATTCGAGGCCGTACTTGACGGCATACTCGCCCATCAGGTCAGGGCGCTGAGCCACGTCAGCGGAGATGGTGCCATCGGCGACGGCGCGCAGGGCTTCGACGATGCCATCCAACCCGACGAGGATGATGTCGTCGCGGTTGGCAGCGGCGGCGGCCTGGGCTGCGCCGAGGATCATGCGGTCGGACTCAGCGAAGACGGCCTGGATGTCCGGGTGAGCGGTGAGGAAGTCTTCCATGACGGTGTAGCCCTGGTCAGCTTCCCAGTTAGCGACGCCCTCAGCGACCAGTTCAAGGCCGGGGTACTCAGCCAGGGCTTCGGTGAAGCCGGTGTAGCGCTGGAGTTCAACGGGGTTGCCCAGGCGTCCGCGCAGCACGGCGACCTTGCCTTCGCCGCCCAACTGCTCGGCGATGAAGTGGCCGGCCATGCGTCCGCCCTCGACGTTATCGCTGCCGATGTAGCTGACGACCTTATCCGTCTCGATGGGCGAGTCGAGGTTGATGACCGGCACGCCCTGCTCGATAGCCGCCTCGACCGCCGGTACCAGGGCCGAAGCCTCCGCCGGGACGACCACGATCAGGTCAGCGCCGCGCGCCACCAGGTCCTCGATCTGAGCCACCTGCTCAGCGTAGTTGCCTTCCTCGGTGATGCCGAGCACGATGGCTTCGACGCCCAGCCGTTCGGCTTCGGCTTCAGCGGCGGTCTTGGCCATCAGCCAGAAGGGATTGGAGAACGACTTCAGCACAATGCCGATGGTGAAGTCTTCGGCTGGCTTCCCTTCACCAGGCTCGGTGAAGCCCAGGGCTTCCCAGGCAGCGATGAGGGGTTCGACGTTATCGGGCAAGGCGAGGGTCATGGGGGTGGTGATGACCGGGTCAATCTTGCCCGTCTGCAGGAATTCGAGGCCGTACTTGACGGCGTACTCGCCCATCAGGTCAGGGCGCTGAGCCACGTCAGCGGAGATGGTGCCATCGGCGACGGCGCGCAGGGCTTCGACGATGCCATCCAACCCGACGAGGATGATGTCGTCGCGGTTGGCAGCGGCGGCGGCCTGGGCTGCGCCGAGGATCATGCGGTCGGACTCAGCGAAGACGGCCTGGATGTCCGGGTGAGCGGTGAGGAAGTCTTCCATGACGGTGTAGCCCTGGTCAGCTTCCCAGTTAGCGACGCCCTCAGCGACCAGTTCAAGGCCGGGGTACTCAGCCAGGGCTTCGGTGAAGCCGGTGTAGCGCTGGAGTTCAACGGGGTTGCCCAGGCGTCCGCGCAGCACGGCGACCTTGCCTTCGCCGCCCAACTGCTCGGCGATGAAGTGGCCGGCCATGCGTCCGCCCTCGACGTTATCGCTGCCGATGTAGCTGACGACCTTATCCGTCTCGATGGGCGAGTCGAGGTTGATGACCGGCACGCCCTGCTCGATAGCCGCCTCGACCGCCGGTACCAGGGCCGAAGCCTCCGCCGGGACGACCACGATCAGGTCAGCGCCGCGCGCCACCAGGTTTTCGATCTGGGCCACCTGCTCAGCGTAGTCGCCTTCCTCGGTGATGCCGAGCACGATGGCTTCGACGCCCAGCCGTTCGGCTTCGGCTTCAGCGGCGGCCTTGGCCATCAGCCAGAAGGGATTGGAGAACGACTTCAGCACAATGCCGATAGTGTAATCTTCTTGCGCGCGGGCCGGGGATGCCTGCACGCCAGCCAGGAGGGGAGCCATCCCCAAACACAGGACTGCCACTAGAATGAGGTACTTCTTCATTGTCTTGATCTCCTCGTCACTTTCTTAAGATGAACGCCGTAAGGGAGAAAAACTCGCCGGCTGATCGCACGTATGTGTCGCCTCCGTCTCTCCTCCTTTGCTACTTCCTGTTCAAGATGCTGGCCGCCTGCTGTAGAGCATGGTTCAGGTTAATGCCGTAGGCACTGCGCAGGACAGCAACGTCGTCCGATTCGGTGAACGTGTCGGGAATGCCCAACCGCTTCACCGGCTTGCGCAGGTGCTCCGCGTAGATCTCCGCCACTGCGCTGCCCAGCCCGCCGAAGATGTTATGGTCTTCGAGGGTGAGCGCGCCCTTGGTCAGGCTGCCGTGTCTGACGATCTCCTCGGCAGGCAGTGGCTTGAGCGTGGGCACGTTGACGACCTGGGCGCTGATTCCCTGGGCGCGCAGCGCGTCATGCAGTTCCAGCGCCAGCACGACCAGATCGCCCGTGACGAAGATCGAGAGATCGCCCCCTTCGCGCAGCCGTTCCGTCCGCCCGATCACAAATCGGTAATCCGGCGCGTGGACATGAGGCACCGCTGCGCGAACCAGGCGCAGGTACATCGGCCCGTCGTGCTCGGCCATCGCCCAGACCATCTGCCGAGCCTCGACCGCGTCGCACGGGCTGAGAATCACCAGGTGAGGAAGCGACCGCAGGATGGCGAAGTCTTCCAGGGTGTGATGGCTGGGGCCGGTGTAGCCCATTGACTGGCCCGCTGCGTGGCCCACGATCTTGACGTTGGCGCGGTTGTAGGCCACCGACTGGCGGATCATGTCCACGCCCCGCGAGACGGCGAATACGGCGAAGCTGTTGTAGAAGGGGATTTTGCCGACGAGCGCCAGCCCGGCGGCGATGGTCGGCAGGCTTTGCTCGGCGACCCCCAGATCGAAGGCGCGATCAGGGAAGGCTTTGTAGAATGGCTCGGTGCGGCACGAATCGGCGATGTCCGCATCCAGGACGAACACGTTGGGGTAGGCTGCACCTACCTCTACCAGAGCCTCGCTGTAGGCTTCAGTGATGTCTTGGGGCGAAGGACTCATCCGTGATTTCCGTCTCTAGAGTGTCCAGATAGGCAACGGCTTCCTGGTCTTGCTCAGGCGTCAACGCGAAATTGGAGCGCGTCGGGTGCGTCTCGGCGAAGGGAATCCCTTTGCCCTTGACAGTGTGGCAGAGCAGCACCACCGGCCTGCCGCTGACTCGTTCTGCTGCCGCCAGTGCGCGCGTGAGCGACACGAAGTCATGGCCATCGCACTCGAACACGGCCCAGCCAAAGGCGCGCCACTTGTCGGCCAGCGGCTCGATGTCGTTGCGGCCCTCCATCGGCCCATAGGATGACTTGCGGTTCCAGTCCACCAGCACAGTCAGGGTGTCCAGCTTCAGGTTGGCGGCGATGAGGGCTGCTTCCCAGACCGATCCCTCGTTGCACTCGCCATCACTGATCAGCGTATAGACGCGGAAGGGGGCGTGGTCAGCCTTCGCGCCGAGGGCCATCCCGCACGCTACCGGAAAACCCTGACCCAACGAGCCGGTCGAGCAGTCCACGCCGGGGGTCTTGTTGCGGTCGGGATGTCCCTGCAGGATACTGTGCAGCCGCCGGAAATTGGCGAACTCGTCTTCAGGGAAGAAGCCGCGCATGGCCAGGGTCACATAGAGAGCCGGGGCAGCGTGGCCCTTGCTCAAGACGAAGCGATCACGTTCCGGCCAGCCCGCATTCTCTGGATCAATGCGCAGCCACACCCTGTACAGCGCAGTCAGAATCTCCACGCTGCTCATCGTCGCGCCATAATGCAGGCGGATGCGCAGGGTGCGCCCCAGGGCGAGCAGCTTGCGCCGCTGCTGGATCGCCGCCAGCTTTAGCTCGCGCAGCAGCGCGGCATCGGCAGCCGGGTCCAGCGGTCTCTTGTTGGAGGATGCTGGCATGGCAGTCCTTGGTGCTAGGCACGCTAATGGTGATTGGCTTCATCTTCTATTTAAAACGAACTCAGGAAAATTGTCAATCAATTTGCGTAACTTGGAGAAATTGAAATAGTATATTTCTCAACCAATCTCAATTTTCTGAAAATTATCACAATGTTACTTGATTTCGATCCCTGCTTTGCATACAATGAAAGCATACCGAGGAGAACCGGCCATAGGGCTTATCGTCTCGAGTATCGGCGTCCGCCGGAGGAGTGCGCTCATGAAACGCAGTGAGATCAACCGGGCTATCGCCCACGCCATCGCTTTCCTGCAAGCCAGGCAGTTCCCGCTGCCGCCCTGGGCGTACTGGTCGCCCGACCAGTGGCGCGGCAAAGGTGACGAAGTGGCCGAGATCGTGGCCTGTGGACTGGGCTGGGACATTACGGACTTCGGCAGCGGGGACTTCGAGCGCGTCGGCCTGACTAATTTCAATTTGCGCAATGGCATCGTCCACAAGACGCGCAAAGCCTACTGCGAGAAGGTGCTCATCGTCGAGGAAAATCAGGTGACGCCCCTGCACACCCACCGCCTCAAACTGGAGGACATCATCAACCGGGGCGGCGGCAACCTGGTTATCGAACTGTTCCTGGGCGATGGCGACTTCCGCCTGACTGACAAACCGGTGACTGTGCGCATTGACTCCATTGCGCGGACGGTTCCCGCGAGCGGCAAGGTTGTGCTGACACCCGGCGAGAGCATCTTTCTGGAGCCGGGCGTCTTCCACAAGTTCTATGGTGAGGCCGGAGCGGGCACCGTCTTGGTGGGCGAGGTCAGTTCGGTGAATGACGATCAGACCGACAACGTATTCTACGAAGACCAGCCGCGCTTCCCGCAGATCATTGAGGACGAGGAGCCATCCTACCTGCTGGTGAACGATTATAAGAAGTATGTGTGGTAACTTTAGAGACCATTTGAGAAGCTGTTTTTTCCCCCCACCTCAAACCCCTCCCCCACAAGGAGGGAGGGGCTTAGGGTCAACGAACTTCTCCCTTCCCCTCTCGTGGGGGAAGGGCTGGGGATGAGGGGAAGAGGCAAGTATAAGGCTTCTCAAACGGCCTCTTATAGCGGCTGGGCGAGCAATCTGTGCGACGGCTTGCCGGCAGTGCGTCGCTGTCGGGGAGCGCCCGGCCTTGCGGTTTTATCTAGACTCCTCAGGTATAGCGCGCGCAGCGCCAGTGCAGAGGGATTATGGCCAATCACAAAACCCCTACCATGAAGGACGTTGCTGAAAGAGCTTGCGTGTCGGTCGCCACTGTCTCGCGGGTGATCAACAACGAGCCTTCGGTCAGCGAGTTCAACCGCCAGGCTGTGCTGGCGGCCATCGAGGAACTGCACTACGAGCTAAAGAATACCGCTCAGCACAAGCAGGAACTCCGGGTCGGGTTGGTGATCCCCGACATCACCAACCCATACTTTCCCCTGCTAATCAAGGGTATCACTGCCCTGGCTCGCGTGCACGATGCCGAGGTCATTCTCTGCAACGCCAACGGCGCGTTTGAGGCGGAAAAACGTCACTTCACGCACCTCATAGACCAGGGTGTGGATGGCATCATCTACATCCCGTTCCTGGAATCGGTGAACCCGCTGGTCAAAGACCTGGTGGACCGCCAGTTCCCGATTGTCTTTCTGGATCGTGAAGTGAATCTGAAGAATATCTGCTCGGTGACCTCCAATAACGAAGAAGGAGCTTACCAGGCGACCACTTACCTGCTCAACCTGGGCCACCGCGACATCCTGTTCATTTGCGGCCCGCCCCATTTCAGCACGTCCATCTCGCGCCTGGCGGGCTACCGGCGTGGTCTGGAGGAACTGGGCGTCCCCTACCGCGAAGAGATGGTAGTCTGCGCGGATACCACGCAGGAAGGGGCCTATCACCTGATGCAGAAGTTCCTGGAGCGGGATGAGCTTCCTTTCACGGCGGTGTTTGCCTCCAATGACCTGATGGCTTTCGGTGCCAGCCAGGCCCTTGAGGAGAAGGGATACCGGATTCCCGACGACATCTCCATTGTCGGCTACGACGATATTCCCTGCTCGGCGATGATCACGCTCACCACTATCGCCCAGCCCAGCTATGAGATCGGCAGCATGGCGATGATTCTGCTGGTGGACCTGATCAACAAGCGCCGCCAGCCGCCGCACAGGATCGTACTGCGCGACAGCCTGATCATCCGCCGTTCCTGCCGCCGGATTTGAGGGCCTCTGCGCCGCCTGAGAACGGAGTCGCTGTGAGTAACTCGTTAATCCTGGCCATTGATGTTGGCACCACCAACTGCAAGACCCTGCTGTTGGACCGCGACCTGAACGTGCTGGCGAAGGTGTCCAGCGAATATCCGGTCGCTGTGCCACAGCCGGGGTGGGCGGAGCAGCAGCCCGAAGACTGGTGGGTAGCGGTCAAGGAGTCGATCCGGCGCGTTGTGGCGCAGGCCGACCCCGCTGCCATCCAGGCCGTCGGCCTCAGCGGGCAGATGCACAGCCTTGTCGCGCTGGACAGGCAGGGGCGAGTCTTGCGCCCCGCCATCCTGTGGAACGACCAACGCAGCGCGCCGCAGTGCCAGGCGATCTACGAGCGGGTGGGCGGCAAGGGTAAGTTGGTGGCCCATACCAACAACGCCATGCTGCCCGGCTACACCGGTGGCAAGATTCTCTGGCTGCGTGATCACGACCCCGCGATCTACGGGCAGATCGCGACCGTTCTGCTGCCCAAGGACTATCTCCGCTTTCGTCTGACTGGCGACAGGGCGACCGATGTCTCAGATGCATCGGGCACCGGCCTGTTCGATGTGCGCGCCCGCCAGTGGGCCTATCGTCTGATGGACTTGCTTGACATCCCCGGCGAGTGGTTTCCGCCCGCCTTTGAGTCAGGCGAGTTCACCGGCACCGTCGGTGGCGCTATCGCCGCCGAAACCGGCCTCCTGCCGGGCACGCCGGTCATCGCGGGGGGCGGAGACGCTGTGATGCAGACGATTGGCGGCGGCGCGATCAACAGCGACGTGGTGCTCATTGTGATCGGCACCGGCGGTAATGTCACGGTCAGCACCCGTTACGCTGTGGACAACCCGGACGCCAATCTTCAGGTGTTCTGCCATGTTGTGCCGGAGCGTTGGGTGGCGATGGGCGTCACCCTGTCGGCGGGCAACTCGCTGAAATGGTTCCGGGATACGCTGGGCGGGCTGGAGTGGAGGCTGGCCAGAGACCTGCAGACTGACGCCTATGATCTGCTGGGCTGCCAGGCTGCGCTCTCTCCCGCTGGAGCCAATGGGCTGCTGTTCCTGCCCTATTTGCAGGGCGAGCGCTGCCCCTATACCAATGTCCATGCGCGGGGGACGTTCGTCGGCATTGGGCTGCACACCTCAAAAGCGGACATGGTGCGCAGCGTGATGGAGGGCGTAACCTTCAGCCTGCGCGATGTACTGGAACTGATCCTGCGCAACAGCGCCCAACCCGACCGCATTCACGCTTCGGGGGGCGGGTCGTCCAGTGCCGTGTGGCGGCAGATTCAGGCGGACATCTTCAAGCGCCCGGTGACGACGCTCGATCACAGCGAGGATGCCAGCGCGGTCGGCGCGGGGATCGTCGCGGGCGTTGCCTGCGGACTGTGGGCTTCCGCCCAAGAAGCCGTGTCTCTGATCAAGACGCGGACGGTTGATCACCCCAACGCGGTGAATGCCGAGCGTTACGACCGGCTCTTCACCGTGTACAGGGGTCTTTACCCGGCCTTGCAGCCCTCTTTCGACGCGCTGGCCCAGAGCATGTCTTCATAACTGCGGAGTAAACCAGGGTCGCACCAGGCTCTGGCCACAAGTCCCCTCGCCGGGTCCACATGGGCGAGGGGACTTAAGTTGCCGCGCTGCCGCTTTCGTCCTGCGCAGCCCAGAACTGGATCGCAGGCCCTAGCCCAGTTCCCTGGCGACGAACTGCTCGTTCTCGACGATCAGCTCGCCATCCAGGTACAGGCTTGTGTTGCGGCAGCAAATGTCGCAGTGGACCTCTGAGACATTCTTGCCACCCAGCCCGCAATAGGGGGCAGGGGCGTCGAAGGTGTTGCGGCCAATCGCCACCAGAATCGTGCCGTACTTCGACTCTGAGTCCATGCCCACATGACCCCAGTCTGCGCGTTCGTCAATGCCCCAGCCCGCGTGCGAGAAGCGGAACGCTCCCTCGTCACCGGCCCGCTCCAGATGCGATTGGAGCAGGTAGGCGTCCGGGCCGCCCTCGATCTTGACAATCTTTCCCTTCTCGATGGTCAGCGCGACGCGACTCTGCGCGTGACGCCACATCCCCAGCAAGACATCGCCCGGCTCGATCACGTAGCGCCCCTCGGCGCTGTCTTCCAGGGGCGCGCACGCCACCAGACCGGACGGCCAGTGATCCCAGCGCCCCGGCTCGTCGGCAATGCCGCACTGATACATAGCTTTGCGCTCATCCTTGCGCAGCACGTAGTCTGAGCCGGCGGCGGAGACGATATGGATCTCTTTGGCTTCCTGGAGACGCTGTGCCCCCGCCAGCCCTCTGCGACGTACCTGCTCGGTGGGCAACATGCGCTTAAGCACGTCCAGCGGCTCCTGCACCATCAGCACGCGCGCGCCCGCCTTGAGCGCGGCGTTATGCGTATCGGTGTACATCCACGAGCCGATACCGCGCGGCAGCATACTCATACCCAGGATCAGGTCGGCGTTCTGCCAGGCGGCGCGCACAAGCGCGTCATCAAAGCGCTGATCGCCCTGCGAGACCAGGATGTAGGCGTTCGCCCCCAGGCTGGACGCAGCCGCGAACGCGGCGGGCGGATAGGCGGGGTGCAGAAAACGCGGGTCGGTAAAGATGAGCACGTTCTCGCCCGGCTGCACCTTGCACAGGCGCAACTCGTGCGTGAACATGCCTACGAGGTCGGCGCTGCCAAGTTCGGAAAACATGGGATTCCCTCCAGATAACAAGCCTCGATGAATATCACATATCACACGATTGCCTGCTGTGGGCCGGTTGGCGGGCTTTCCTTCGCCGCGCTGCTCTCAGCAGGCCAGCCACTCTGGGCCAGTTCTTCGGCGCGCCAGCAGCGCGCCCAATGATCCGGCGCGATAGCGCGCAGGGCCTGTGGCTCGCGGGCGCAGCGATCTGCCGCCACGCGGCAGCGTCCGTACAATTTACAGCCCGCGAAGTCCGGCGCTTCCTGGGTCACTTCTCCGGCCAGCATCCCCGCGCGCCGCATCTCGCCGCGCTCGGCCTGCCCGATCAGCGTGGCGGCCAGCAAGGCTCTGGTGTAGGGATGGCGCGGAGTCTCGAATACGGTGCGCTTGGTACCGGTCTCCACGACCTGGCCCAGGTACATGACGTACACGCGGTTGGCGATGTAGCGGATGACGCGCAGATCGTGCGAGACGAAGACGAAGCTCAGCCTGCTCTGCCGCTGCAGGCTCAGCAGCAGGTTGATGATCTGCCCTCGGACAGACATGTCCAGGGCGGCAGTTGGCTCGTCCAGGAAGATGAAGTCCGGTTCTGGAGCCAGGGCGCGGGCCAACGCCACCCGCTGGAGTTGGCCGCCGCTCATCTCGTAGGGGTAGAGTGCCGCAAAGCGCTCGTCAAGCTGCATCTGATCCAGCAGCGCCAGCGCCCGCTGCTCTTTTTGCTTGAGGGTCAGGTGCCTGGCGAGGCGCATGGCGTCCACCAGGGTTTGGCCGATGGTCATAGTTGGGTTGAACGAGGTAGCCGGGTTCTGGAAGACCATCTGTATCTTGGCGCGCAGAGGGCGAAACTCCCGCTCGCTCAGCCCTTGAATTTCCCGACCTTCAAAGAGAATTTTGCCGCCGTCCAGATCAAGCAGCCGCAGGATTGCCCGTCCCAGCGTGGACTTGCCCGAACCGCTCTCGCCGACCAGCCCGACCGTCTCGCCACGCCTGACGGTGAGCGAGACATCATCTACGGCGGTCATGCTGACGCGCTTGAGGCTGCGCCGGCGCACCGTGAAGACCTTGACTGCGTTCTGAACAACCAATGCATCGTCTGCATTCATGACAGCCAGCCCAGGTAGACTACGAAAAATGACAGGCGCTGTGATGCCCTGGCTCGACTTGGCGGACGGCAGGGGCCTCTCGCCAGCAGAGGTCCTGCACGCGCGGGCAGCGCCCCGCGAAGCTGCACCCCTGCCACTGCTCGCGCAGGTCGGGCACGCGGCCTGGGATGAAGGGCATTTCCTCGCCGTTCGTGCCCGCGAAACATTCCAGCAGCCGGATGGTGTAGGGATTGGCTGGGCGCTCCAACACCTGGCTGGCGGTGCCCGTCTCCATCACTGTCCCGGCATACATCACGATCACCCGGTCGCAGATGGCCGACACCAGGCCGATGTCGTGCGAGATCAGCATCAGCGTAGCGCCGAGCTTCTCGACTACCTCCTGGATAAGGTCGAGCACCTGCACCTGAATGGTCACGTCCAGGCCGCTGGTCGGTTCGTCGGCGATGAGCAGTTGGGGAGAACAGACCAGAGCCATGGCGATCATTGCGCGCTGGGCCATACCGCCACTGTATTCGAAGGGGTAGCTGCGCGCCCGGTCTTCGGGGTGCGGGATGCCGGTCGCGGCCAGAACCTCAACCGCTCGTTGCCAGGCTTCGCGCTTGCTCCCGCCGTTATGATGGCGATACACATCGGCAATCTGCTGGCCCACTGGGTACAGCGGGTTGAGCGCTGCCGCAGCGTTCTGAAAGACCATGCAGATTTGCGATCCCCTGATCCGGTGCAGCTCGTTCTCGCTCAGCGCCAGCAGATCGGCGTCCTGGAACAGAATACGCCCCTCGGTGATGCGGGCAGTGGGCGGCAGCAGGCGGAGCATACTCGTGGCCGTGACGGTCTTGCCAGAGCCGCTCTCGCCGACGATGGCGGTGCGCGTGCCGCGCTCGACCTGCATGGAGATGCCGCGCAAGGCGTAGACCACATCGCGCCCGACGTGGAACTGCACGCGCAGGTTCTGAATGTCCACCAGTGCCATCGGCTACACCCGCCTTGACCACAGCGATTTCAGGATGTCGCTGAGGTTATTGAGCACCCACACCGAGCAGAACAGCGCCAGCCCAGGGAAGACCGAGAGCCACCACTTGCCGAACACGATGTAGTTGGCGCCGACCTGGATCATCGAACCCCATTCGGGCTTGGGAATCTCCACGCCCAGCCCGATGAAGCTGAGGCCGGCGATCATCTGCACCGCGTAGGCACAGCTCAGCGGAAGTTGGGCGAAGACGGGCACCAGCGCGTTGGGGATGATGTGCCGGAAGACGATGGTCAGCGAAGGGTTGCCGGCCACGCGCGCCGCCTGGACAAACTCCACGTCGCGCAGCGGCACAACCACGCTGCGCACCATCTTGCTGTAGACGGGGATGTTGTAGAAGGCCACGATCAGCACGACGTTGGTCAGCGTGTTCCCCGCAGCGGCGATGAAAGCCATGCCGAACAGGATTTGAGGGAAGCCTTGAAAGACCTCGGTGATGCGCGTGATGACGTTATCCAACAGGCCGCCGTAGTAGCCCGAAATAGCCCCCAGCGGCACGCCCAGTACAATGCCGATCAGGACGGAGCTGATCGCCAGCGTGAAGTCGGTGCGGATGGCGTGGATCGTCCGCGAGAAGATGTCCATCCCATCGCGATCGGTGCCGAACCAGTGTTCAGCCGAGGGCGGTTGTAGCGTGTTCATCGGGTTGGGCTTTACCGGGTTTTGCAGCGGGAGCACTGGCGCGAGAATCCCCAGGCTGATGAAGACGAGCAGGATGCCGAAATTGATCGTCACGCGCCAAAAACCGTTCGCGTCCACCAGACGGCGCAGGGGCGACGGTCGGGCGAAAGAGGCGGTTTTCGGGCTTGCGGTGGCAGTCGTCATGATCGATCCTGATGCCCTCAAGCGTGTTCCGGCTACTTGGTGACCCGCACGCGCGGGTCAATCAGGGCGGTGATGATGTCGGCCAGCAGGTAGATGAACAGGTAGAAGCCGGCGCTGAGCAGCACCACGCCCATTACTGGCTCGTAGTCCGAATGGTTCATCGCGTCAACGGCGTAAAGGCCCAGCCCCGGCCAGGTGAAGATGATCTCCACCAGGACAGTGCCGCTCAGCAGGTAGCCATAGGTCATGGCAATCATGGTGATGACCGGCGCCAGCATGTTCTTGAAGGCGTAGCGGCGGATGGTGCTGTTGGGCAGGCCGAAGGCGCGCGCCGAGCGAATATAGTCGCTCTGCATGATTTCTTCAGTCTTGCTGCGGGCGATGCGCAGCGTGCTGGGGCTGGTAGTGATGGCCAGCGTCAGCGCGGGCAGGATCAGGTGCTTAATGCTGGACACAAAAGCGTCCCAGTTCCCGGCCCACAGGGTGTCTATGGTGTACCAGCCGGTCACCTGCGTGACGGCGCGGTACTGCCGGTCTATGCGGCCCAACGGCGCGGGCAGCCAGCTTAGCTCGGCGAAGAAAACGTAGATGAGCAGCAGCCCCAGCCAGAAACTGGGCATGGAGACGCCGGCCTGAGCGATCGCGTCCACGACGCGGGCGAAGCGGCTGCGCGGGCGGCTGCCCGCCAGGATGCCCGCCGGGACGGCCCACAGGACGCCGAGCAGAAGGGCGAACGTCGAAAGTTCCAATGTGGCCGGCAGCCGCGAGCGAATGTCTTGCATGACCGGATTGTACGAATAGCGCGAGGTGCCGAGGTCGCCTTGCAGCAGGTTGCCCGCGTAGTTCAGGTACTGCCGCCAGAGCGGTTGATCCAGCCCCAGGTCGCGGATCATGTTGTCGAGCATCTGCTGCGTGTGGCGCGGGCCGACGAGCAGGTACACCGGATTGCCGATGAAGTGCGTCACCGAGAAGGTGATGATGGACACGAGGACGAGCGAGATCAGCAAGATCGCCAGTCTCTTGCCCAGGAAGAATCCCCATTCGCGCAGCGTTTCGAGCATAGCGGTGTGTTCGCCCGTGTGTCAGAGTGGGTCGGGGCGTGGATGAGCACGCCCCGACCGCAACGTTCAGTCAGCGGTGAGGGAGGGACTCACTCCCCACGATAGAGCGGATAGTACCACAGAAGGTTGTCGGGCAGTTGCACGTAGCCCTGGATGTCGTCGCGCATGGCGATCTCGAACGGCATATCCACAACGTACAACGCCGGCGCGTCGTCGTTGAGAATACGCTGATACTCGGCGGCAAGCTCGACCTTGCGGTCTGGATCGAGCGTGCTGGCCAACTCGTCAATGACGGCATCGAGGTCTGGGTTGCTGTAGCCCATCCAGTTGGCGACGGCCCCTGTCTCGAAGAACAGCTTGCCTGTGTAACCTGCGTCGTCCACGTACCACAGCAGATCGCGCATCCAGGCCTGGTGCTCCAGCGTGCCAAGCTGCTCGGCAAACACTGCTGATGGCTGGCGGTTGATGGTCATGTTCACGCCGATTTGAGCGAAGGCGTCCTGCAGCAGGATGGCGATCTGCTCGGAGGTCGGATCGCCCTGGGCGATGTCCAGCGTGAACTCAAAGCCGTCGGGATAGCCAGCCTCGGCCAGGAGTTGCTTGGCCTTCTCCAGGTCGTAGCTGTAGGGCCACAGCGTGCTATCGTGGAACTGGCCGGCGACAGGGATCGGCCCCTTTGAGATCAGCCCGTTGCCTTTGAAGATGCCGTTCAGCACGGCTTCTTGAGGCACAGCATAGGTCAGCGCCTGGCGCACCAGCTTGTTGGTGAAGGGTTCCTTCTGCACGTTGAAGCCGAGGATCATCTGGTTGCGCGTCGGCACAGACAGAATCTTGACGCCGGGGCTGTCGCGCAGCAGGTTCAGTTCGTCTGCGCTCAGGTCCTTGGCGATGTCCACTTCGCCTTGCTGGAGCAGCAGGGCGCGGTCTGCCGAGGACGGGATGACGCGCAGGATCACCTGGTCGAAGAAAGCGGGGCCATCCCAGTAGTCGGGGTTGGCACGCAGCACCATCTCAACGCCGGCTTCCCAGCTTTCGACGTAGAACTCGCCCGACCCAATGTCATTCTTGGCGAGCCAGCGAGTTGCCCAGGGGTCATCGCTCTCGACGTGCGCCTGGGCCTCCAGGGCGTCCATCGGTGCCTGCGACTGGTCGCGGAACAGGTAGAAGAACCAGGGGCTGGGGGCGGAGAAGTTGATCTTCAGCTGGTAGTCGCCCAGCTTCTCCACCTGATCCATGCTATTGATGTTAGCCGTCAGGCAGTTCCATTCGGTACCAGACTGCGTGCCATAGGCCCGCTCGAACCAGTAGATGAAGTCATCGGCGGTCACTTCGCGCCCGGTCTTGGGGAAGGTCACCCCCTGGCGGATGTTGAGGGTGATGGACAGCCCATCATCGGACCAGACCCACGACTCGACGGCGGCACCCTCGATGACGCTCACATCGGTGGTACTGTAGCCCTCACCGGTATCGTACCACCCGTAGCGGAAGAACTGATCGTAGATGTTGTAGTTCACTTCATTGGAACGCTGGAAACGCGAAAACGGCGGGTCCAGAGTCTCGACATCGCCCGAGATCGCAATGACCAGCACGTTCTCATCGTCCTGGGCCTGAAGCGGGCTGGCGCTGATCCAACCGCTCAACAGCAATGCCAGTACGAGGATCGGCCCACAAAGTCGAAACAGCTTCTTGGTATTCATAGTGCTTCCTCCACGGCAAAAACGAACGATCTCGCTGACGATCGGTTCTTAGCTGTTGGTGACCTCCTCTCGCAATGACTTGTGTTGAACGGGACTGCCGCACGAGGCGCGGACGATCAACTCGGTCTCCAGGACAACGGTGTGCGTTGGACGCAGGGGATCGGCGATGCGCTCAAGGAGCAAGCGCGCGGCATTCACCCCGATCTCAAAGGCCGGCTGGGCGACTGTCGTCAGGGGTGGGTTGAGCGAAATGGCCCAGGACAGTTCGTCGAAGCCAACCACGGCGATGTCAGACGGGATGTTTCTCCCGGCCTCGTGGATCGCGTTGAGCGCGCCAATGGTCATTTGGTTGTTGGCGACGAACATTGCTGTTGGAGGGTCAGGCAGGTTGAGCAACTGCTGGGCAAGCTCATAGCCGCTGCTCTGCCGGTAGTCGCCGAAACGGGTCAAAGAGGAGTCCACGCGCAGACCGGCATCGGCCATGGCCTGCAGGTAGCCCGCGTAACGCTCGCGTCCGGTCGTCAAGTGCAGGGGACCGCTGACCACGCCAATGCGCGTATGGCCAAGCTGGATCAGGTGATGGATCGCCTTAAGCGATCCCTCGAAGTTGTTGACCATCACCGTATCCACTTCGACATTGCGCATCCGGCGATCCACGACGACCACAGCCAGACCCTCTGCGATGGCACTGGCCAGGGCGGGGGAGTCTTCACGGGTGGGCGCGATGATGAAACCGCCCACATCCTCGGTTTGCATCAGGCGAATGAAGGACGCTTCCCGATCGGTATTGGCGTCGGCATTGCCGATCAGGACGCTCGATCCGCCCAGAGAGAACACATGCTCAATGCCCTGCAATACGTGAATGTAAAAGGGATTGGTGATGTCTGAGAAGATGACGCCAACGAGCTTGCTGGATGTGGCGCGCAGACGCTGCGCCACGCGGCTGGGGCGGTAGTTCAGTTCCTCGATGGCGGCCAGGACGCGCTCTGTCAGTTCGTCGGTGACGTGGGGATGGTGGTTGAGGACGCGCGACACGGTGGTGACAGACACCCCGGCGCGCCTGGCGACATCTTTAATGGTGGGCATCAGGAGCAAACCTCAGGCTAAGGTCGTGGATTTTCTGTCAGGAAACGATTTTTTTGTATTCAAGTGAAGAAACGTTGGAAACGATATCAATCCTACTATACGACGAGTCTCAGAAGCGTGTCAAGCAGTTGAAGTAGCGCCCGCGCCCCTTCGACGCAGGCAGGAGCAGCGCAAAACCCACCTGGCGCATCCCCAGGTGGCGCTGTCCCGGCGCGAATTGAGCTACCATGTAGAATAGATCGTGAAATCGGGTAGAATCCTGTCACAGAGGGCCAGGGCGTGCGCAGCCTGGTGGGGTGTACAATGGAAGGGGCCAGGAGGTGAGACTCTGTACCCATGACTGAAAGCAGCGCCAAGCGCAAATCTCCGCGCCACAGGGTGGACTTCGTGACCGCGCTGGAGCCGCAGGCATGCTGCGACCGGTTGGCCCGCGCCGATGCCAGCCCCCTGCCTGGCGCGGGGACGAGGCTGACGCCCATTGCCCAGCACACACAGGTGACCCGCGATGGCCTGTTCACCATCGAGCGGACGTTCGCAGGGGGGCTGTCCCCGATCCGCTTCGTCGGCCACCTCGATCCCCACCCCAAGGGCGGTACATGGGTGCACGGCGCGATCACCCAAGACACCGCCAATCAGGTGCTCATCGAGGGGCTGATCGTGTTCCTGGTGTTCTTTCTGGTCACGGTGCTGTTGTTTCTGAGGCTGCGCGCGCTGGCCTTTGCCGTCTCAGTTCCGCTGTTGATCGCGCTGCTGGTGGTGCTATCGGCCCGCTGGCGGACGCTGCGTCGGGCCACCGACGATATCGCGCGCTGGCTGCGCCAGCGGCTCTACCTGACGGATGAGCAGGTGCGCGGGCGGGGGACGATGTGACTGCGCTGCGCTACCCGCCGGCGGGCGACGCCGTAGTCGTTGAGTTTGTGACGGCGCTCGCCTGGGACGAGTGCCTCCACTCTCTGACGCATGGGCCGCTCCGCTTCGGCGGGCAGCAGCTTTACGTGCGCGTGCAGGGCGACCGTGTGCTGGTCGAGACGGGTTGGCAGCAACGCCCCACTGAAGGAATGCCAGGACTGTGGTTGTTGCGCTTTGAGGGGGTGCTTGGCCCCGAAGACGCGGGCACTCGTGTCGTGGGCCAGGTTGTGCGCAACAGCACGCTGGAAACGCTGCTCACTGTGCCAGGGCTGATCACGTCCGTATTCGCCGTGCTGGGCATTGCCCTGGCCGTGCCGTTTGTAGCGGTTCTCTCGGTGATTCTGCTGGTGCTGTTTGCCACCTACTACGTCTATTTTCAGAAGTTGCTCAACCGCCAGGCGCATGATCTGGCCCATTGGGTGGTGGCGCGGCTGATGGTGACGGGGGAGCCGGGTCAGAGTCGGGAGTCACCATGAGTGAGGGCGAGCGTGGGCGTCGGCTCAAGTTTCTGAGCGTGGATTTCGTGACGGCCATGAGCGTCGAGGAGTGTCAGGAGTGCCTGCGGCGCTGCGCTGCCGAAAGCGGCCAGCGCGTCTCCCTCCTGGAAGATGGCAGCTTCGCTCTGCGTCGCACGGTGGACGACGGAGCGGCGCAGACGATTGCCTTTTGGGGAACGCTGGAAGCAGTGGCGCGCGGGACGTGGGTCTGGGGCACCGTCGTCGAGACGAGTGCGCGCCGGGCCGGGCATTGGGTGTACGGCCTGGCGTTCGTGGCCTTGCTGCTGTCGCTGGCGGCCCTGGAGTCCGGGGTGCGCGGTGCCTGGGGGACGATGCTGCTGTGGTTGCTGGTCGTGGCCGGGATCGGTCTGCTGGCGGCGCGGCTGTGGTGGCGTCGGCACCGGCACGCCATGCAGGTCGTCAACTGGGTCTATGACACCCTGTATGTCCCCGCGCCGCGTGCTTGACGGTGTGCACGTCCCCACCTGCGCGTGTTATACTGAAGGCAACCGACTGCCGTCGCCTGCGAGGGCGCACTGTCAGCGGTTGGTGATGGGGCCAAGATGCCTGGTGCAAGGGCGGATTTCTGCGCAACGAGGAGCGACTGGTCATGCGAACGCGAGCCGTGATTCTGGCTGGAGGGGAAGGGAGTCGCCTGGGGGTGCTCACTGCCAAGCGTGCCAAGCCGGCGGTGCCTTTTGCGGGAAAATATCGCATCATTGATTTCGCGCTGAGCAATTGCGTCAATTCTGGCCTCTTCGATGTGCTGGTGCTTACCCAATACCGCCCGCATAGCCTCAACGAGCATATCGGCCTGGGTCGTCCCTGGGATCTCGACCGCTCGTTTACTGGCGGAGTGCGGCTTCTGCAGCCGTTCCAGGGCCGCCAGGATACCGACTGGTACGCGGGCACGGCGGACGCGGTCACCCAGAACATTAACTTCATCCGGCGCGGGGGGGCGCGCAATATCCTCATCCTCTCTGGCGATCATATCTACGAGATGGACTACGACATGCTGATCAAGTACCACGAGGCGCAGGAAGCCGACGCGACCGTGTGCGTGATCCGCGTCCCTCTCGACGAAGCGCCGCGCTATGGAATCATGGCCGTAGACGAGCACAACCGTATCGTAGACTTCGTGGAAAAGCCGCTCGATCCGCCTGGCGATCTGGCGAATATGGGCGTCTATGTTTTCAAGCTCGACGTGCTGGAAGGCTTGCTGCGCGAGGATGCGGCGCGGACGGATTCGCGCCATGACTTCGGCTACAACATCATCCCGCGCATGATGGAGCTGGGCATGAAGGTGATGGCCTTCCCCTTCGGCGGCTACTGGATTGATGTGGGGACGATTGACGCTTATTGGGAAGCGCACATGGACTTGTTGGGTTCGCCACCGTCGCTGGACCTCAACGACCGCTCGTGGATCATTCACACGCGCTCTGAAGAGCGCCCGCCTGTGCGCATTGACAGGGGCGCGATCGTCGAGGACAGCATGATCACCGACGGCTCGATCATCTGCGCCGGCGCGCGCGTGGTGCGCAGCGTGCTGTCGCCCGGCGTCTTCGTCGGTCCGAACGCCGTCGTGCGCGACAGCGTGATCCTGACCGACAGCTACATCGAGCGCGATGCCGTCATCGAGCGCGCGGTGATTGACAAGGGGGTTGTCGTGGGGCAGGGCGCGCACGTGGGCGAGATCACTGTGCTCGGCGACCTGGCCATTGCCTGCATCGGCAAGAACTCGACCGTCCCGCCGAGGTTCACCGTTGAGCGGGGGTGTGTGCTTGGCGTTGATCTGCGTGCGGACGAAGTCGCGGCTGAGTTTCCGAGCGGTGTCATTCCTGCGAACTCGCGCGTGAGCTATCGCCTGGCCCGGTGACGCGAACCGCTTGGCGTGGAGGCGGCAGCGGGGTGCGCCCAGGGCGCGCCCCGTTTTTGTTTCTGCCGTCTGGCTCAGGGAGCAGCGTTGTCCAGCGAATCGCGCTGCTCGAAGATGACCGTAGCCAGCGTGCGGTCGCAGTCCTCGGCGCTGAAGACAATCTCGACCGGCGCGGACAGGTAGCGCCCCGTTGCCGTCACCTGTACCCATACCCGCCGGTTAATGCCCCCTGCAACGGCCAACTGCCAGTGACCGGCCTCGTGACCGGCGATCTCGCCGGTGAGCAACAGGCGCGGGGCCACATAATCACCCCAGGCCAGCACGGTCAGGGCGTCGGTGGGCTGACCATTGCTGTCCAGGATGCTGCCGGTGACGACCTGCTCGGCGCATGAGTTGCCAGGGCCGAAGCGGGGCGAGTCGTCGCTTGGGGCGAAGGGATACTGCCCGCTGATCAGCGCCACGCCCGGCTCCGGCGACGGCGCGAAGTCGGACTGGACGAAGTACATACCGGGGGCCAGCGCGGTCAGTGTGGCCGCAAAATCGGACTCCTGGCCGGCTTCCTGCGCGTTGGCCAGGAGGATGAGCAGCATGGCGGCGGTCAGCATGCCCAGGAAGAGCAGCACCGTTCCGCCCAGCATCAGCCGGTATGCGCGGCTGGATGGCGGGGCGGAGCCGGGTACTGGATACGACTCATCAGTCATAGAAGTCCCTCAGGCAATCCCTCAAGACTCCGGGGTTCACAAGTAAGTTGTCAGACAGTGACCGGCAAGCCCCTATCCCCCGACCCTTCCCCCAGCCAAGCTAGGAGAAGGGAAGAACCGTCTGCCAAATCATCCCCCCTCTAGCTCGGCTGGAGGGGGGATCAAGGGAGAAGCGTTCAGCGAGTATCCTCGACCTTCCCCTAGTCACGGGTCGCTTGCAGACCCAAGATTCCAGCTAACTCTTGCCAGCCTTCAAGCCTGGCTCCAGGACGCGATAGGCGCGCAACGTTTCGGCCACGCTCCATGCCTGGGCGACCGCCCCGCGCGGCTGGTGAGGCGGATCGCCGTCGAAGATTTCGCCGAGCGTGCCCAGCCCTTGATCGGCCAGATGGTCGGCCAGCGGTTCCAGGTAACTGAACGCCGTGCGGGCCTTGCCGTAGACGCGGTAATGAGCGATGACAAACGGCCCCAGCAGCCAGGCCCAGGCCGTGCCCTGGTGGTAGGCGCTGTCGCGCTGCAAGGGATCGCCGCCATAATGCCCGGCGTATTCGCTTTCGTCGGGGGCCAGACTGCGCAGCCCGTAGGAGACCAGCAATTCGCGCGCGCAAATGTCTACCACAGCCTGCGCGCGCTCGCCTTCCAGCAGCGGGAAAGGCAGCGCGACGGCGAAAATCTGGTTGGGGCGCAGCGTGGGGTCGTCACCATCTGGCCCGTCCACCACATCGTACAGGTAGCCTCCATTGTACCAGAAACGCCGGGCGAAACTCTCTTGAGCGCGGTCGGCGAGGGCGGCGTACTGGGCGGCATCCTCGTCGCGCCCCAGGGCGGTGGCCAGCTCAGCGGTGATGCGCAGGGCGTTGACCCACAGCGCGTTGATCTCCACGGCCTTGCCGACGCGCGGCGTCACCACCCAGTCGTCAATCTTGGCGTCCATCCAGGTGAGCTGCAGGTCAGGCTCTCCTGCGAAGAGCAAGCCGTCCGCCGGGTCCATGCGAATGTTATAGCGCGTCCCCTCAATGTGCCAGCGCAGGATGTCGGCCAGCACGGGGTATAAGTCCTGGAAGAGCGAATCGGCGGGGCCGGCCGCCTGGTAGTGCGCGTAGATCGCCTGGAAATACCACAGCGTGGCGTCTACCGTGTTGTATTCGGGCGTGCTGCCGGCGTCGGGGAAGCGGTTGGGCAGCATCCCCTGATCCACGCAGCAAGCATAGGTGCGCAGAATCTCGGCGCTCTCCTCGACGCGCCCGATGGCCAGGGTCAGGCCGGGCAGGGCGATCATGGTGTCGCGGCCCCAATCGCTGAACCAGGGGTAGCCGGCCAGGATGCTCTTGCCCGGCTGACCCTCTATATCGCGCGTGACGAGAAACTGGTCGGCGGCCAGGGCAAGCTGGCGAATCCAGGCGGGGGCGTCGTCCAGACCGGCCCTGGCGAGCAGAGCGTCCTGGCGCTGCTGTTCGGCGAGCAGGGCATCGTGCCAGGGTGCGGGATCGTCTTCTTCGGCGGTGAAGACAAGGGCCAGGGTGCTGCCCCGGTCTAGCTCGGCGGTGAGGGAAGCTGCGGCGAAGAGGTCTTCCTGGTCGCCCAGGCCGCGCCGCTTTTCTTCGGAGAGATGAAAAGACCACCACCACTCGGAATCGGGGACAATGGCCCCCTGGTTGGTGAAGATACGCAGGGTGCTGCCCTCGTTGTCGTTGCGATCCGGGTGCTGGATGACGCGCACACCCGCCCCGCACAAGCAGGGCGCAGGAAGGGGCGTCACCTCCACCGGGTAGCCGCCTTTGGTCAGCTTGTGGTGATCGCGGTAGGTGCACAGCGGCTTGATGACCAGCTTGAGGTGCGCGCTGCCGCGCACGTAAGAATACGTGACGTAGGTTGTGTTCTGGCCGTGCGCCATCCAGATGCGCTGCACCAGGCGCACATCGCCCAGCCCCCACACGAAGACGGGAATGGTCCCCTCCAGGTGGAAGCTCTCCAGGTGACGGTAGCCGTCCGGCAGCACCACCCCCGCTGCCCATTCGTGGGTCACCAGGGGCGAGCGACGCCCGTCAATTTCCACCCAGGTGTCGAGATCGGCGACGAGCACAGTGCGGTGGGTGGGCGGCTGGAGCGAAGCGGTGAGCAGGCTGTGGTAACGGCGCGTGCGCGCCCCTGCCAGCGACCCCAGGGCATAGCCGCCGAGGCCGTTGGTGACGAGCCATTCGCGGCGCAGGAGCGCGTCGAGCGTTTCACGACCGAAGTGGATCATTCAGGACTCCGCGCAAAGCTAATTGTAGCGAACCGCCGCCCGTCCGGCACGTGCAGGTACGGGCGGCGAAGCGTCAGAATGAGGAGCGCACCGCGCGGGCAAGGGTGAGGTGCAGCGGTGCGCCCGCTGTCATGTGTCAGCAATGCAGTGTGGCCGTTAGTCGGGGCTGGTGTTAACCACTGAGTTGTCGCCGCTGAACGGGTTGGCGACGTAGCGATCGGCGTCCCAGTCATTGTGCCAATGGCTGCCATTGACCAGGTAGCGGAACTGGTACTCGCGGTTGGGTTCCAGGTCCAGCGAGACCTTGAACTTGCCGTTTTTGTAGCGCGTCATGGGGGTGGCGGCCTCGTCCCAATTGTTGAAGTCGCCCACCAGGTACGCACTCTCGGCGTTGGCGGCGATGGAATCAGGGAGCGTGAACTCCACCTTCACTTTGCCGCTTTTGAGAAAACGCTTTGTGAACATCCTGCTACTCCTTGTGCATACGGGCTTGCGCCGCCGATTTTACCACACGTCCCAGACAGTTCCAGGGTTAGTGTTAGCCAGGGCGCACAAGTGCCCTCATGCACGGCACTCCCCCCTGACTTTGAACGGGATACCTGAGCGGTTGTTTGAGAAGCCTTATCCCTGCCTCTGCCCCCATCCCCCGCCCTTCCCCCACGAGGGGGAAGGGAGATGGTGAGTACCAGCGGCGCAACATGGCCCCGGAGGTACTGATTGCCGATGCGGCTGGCGCCGGCCAGGGAAGCTCAAAATGGCGCTTCAGGTTCCCTACCCAGATATTCGCACGAATGCTTGCCTTCTTGCCAGCGGCACACTACACTGGCGGAGAGGTGCGGGTTTGCGGGGAGAGGACGCAGAGCGCATGGCTGAGAGGGATCGGACGGGCGGGCACGCCAGCGACATGCCCTCCTTGCCGGAGTTCCCGGCATCGCTGGAGCCGCACGAGCTGCTGGAGATCGTCGCTGGCGAGTTGCGCGGGCCGCTTGGCGCAGTGGAGGGCTGGGCGCGCGTCATCGCGGACGACCCCCGCCTGGAAGCGATCTCGCTGGAAGCCGCCGAGTCAATTCCGGCGCTGACGGCGTACATGCGCGCGTTGCTGGCGCGGGTCGAGCAGTACCTGGTAGCGCGGGGGCAGGGCTAAGGCCTGTTATGGACTCTGGCAGGCGGGTCGCGGCGAACAGGGCGATCACCCTCAGCGGCGGCGAAACCGCGCGCCACTGTGAGCGATAATGTCCTCCAGGAAGTTGTGGAATGTTTTTTGCTCTCCGCGCGACGACGAGGGTCGGGTCCTGGGCTACTTGAGTGGAGACCTCCCGGTGAGGGTCTATGAAGTGCTCGCAGTCGCGTAGATGGACGCAGCGTCGTCAAAGTCCTCTCGGAGATGCGCGTACAGATTCCGGAACAGGTGGAAAATCGCCTGGTATGCTGCGTGGTGCTCAGGATTGGGCTGGTACACCGTCTTGATCTGGACGATCTGCTTCAATGTGTCCAGAAGATCGGGAAATAACCCAAGGCCCATGCCGACCAGCATGGCATCGCCGAAGGGCGCGCCGATAGGCGCTTCTGGCAACTGAATCGGGATGCCCAGGATATCGGCCTTGATCTGGTTCCAGAGGGCGCTGCGCGTTCCACCCCCGACGGATCGCAGTTCCTTC
This sequence comes from Anaerolineae bacterium, assembly GCA_018056405.1. Classification (GTDB taxonomy): domain Bacteria; phylum Chloroflexota; class Anaerolineae; order Aggregatilineales; family Aggregatilineaceae; genus UBA2029. The sequence continues at coordinate 1,473 of JAGPFT010000001.1, read as the reverse complement.
ACGGTCACTCCGGCCTCTTTCGCCGTCTGAATGTTGTGCAGCATCGCCAAGGCCGTGCCTTCCAGAATGGCCCGGATGATCGCGCCCCGCGATGTCGCAAGAGACAGCCCGAACAACACGCCCCTGGCGTTGGTGTGCCACAGCGGGGATCGCTCGCCCATCATATAGGGTAGAAAGATGACCCCATCGCTCCCTGGCGAGACCCTGGCAGCTTGCTGTGTCAGCAGATCAAATACGTCAGCATCCAGCAGGACGCTGGCCTGCTGTTCGATCAGGCCGAACTGCTCGCAATACCAGTTGAGGCTCGCCCCCGATGCGACGATGGCCCCCACCAGTAGATGGGCATCGGGAATCACATGGGGAATGGCGATCAGGCTCGGCTCGGCCATGTCGCTTTTGTTCGGAATCATGAGAACGGTTGAGGTTCCGGTCATTTCGGCGGCGGTTCCCGTATCTGTAACGCCGGCCTCCAGAGCCGCCGCTACCGCGTCAATCATGCCCACCATCACCGGCGTGCCCGGACGCAAGCCTGTCGCCTGCGCTGCGCTGGCAGTGACCTCTCCCAGCACATGGTGGGCAGGGCAGCACGCCGGCAGTTGAGCCGGGTCTATGCCGCACGCTTCGCACATCTCCGCCGACCATTCGCCGCTGTCGCGATGCCCTAGCTGCATCAGCGCAGCGTGTGTGGGATCAACCGCATACTGCCCAGTCAGGCGATAGTTGATGTAGCCATTCACCTGGACGAACTGGTGCGTCTGGGCCAACAGGTGCGGCTCGTGGTTCCTGAACCACAGAGTCTTCGCTGCCAGGAAGTAAGGGTCTGGACGGTTGCCCGTGATCTGGAACACGCGGTCAAAACCGAGGGTTTCCTTGAGCTGCCGGGCCTCTGCCTCGGCCCGCCGATCCATCCAGATCAGGGCAGGGCGTAGCACCTGTCCCTGCTGATCGAGCGCGATCAGGGCAGGGGCTTGCGAACTAACCGCCAAACCAGCCACGCGCTCAGGCGCACCGGGCGTCTGAGCGAGAACTGCTTGCACCGCCGTGCATACTGCGTCCCACCAGTGTTCAGGATGTTGCTCAACCCACCCTGGCTTCAGATAATGCGTCCGGTAGCCGGCCTGGTGAACGGCTTCGACCCGCCCCTCCTGGCCAATCAACGCAGCTTTGGCCGCTGTGGTTCCTACGTCAATGCCCAGTAGTAAATCAGCCATTTCGACAATCTCCTGTATGCCGGCAGTCTTGGGGCGCTGCCGCCGAATTCTGGCACAGAGCAGGCGTGGCGGTGGCGGGGCGTGGTGTCGTCGGTGGAAGCGGTTCGCCGCGCTGCCATCATTGTGCCTGGAATGACGGCGGCGGGCAACTCCAGGGGACGGAGGGGTGTCTCTCACGATGGGGGCGGGAGTCCTGGAACCGCCGAGGACGCGGAGAAGAACAGAGAGACCCTTTGAAAAATTGTCCCCCTCACCCCAACCC
>JAGPFT010000063.1 GCA_018056405.1 Anaerolineae bacterium | reverse complement strand
CCGGCAGAGCCGGAGAGGGGGAAGCGCCGCACCAGCCGATCAAAGTCCCCCTCTCTAGCTCGGCTGGAGAGGGGGATTGAGGGGGAGAGGCCTGTAGGGGCGGACAGCAGCGTGTGAAGCATTGAGAGGGCGACCGATCAGCCTCACCCCCTGGCCTCGCTGCGCTCGGCTTGTCCCCTCTCCACGTGGTGGAGAGGGGGCGGCGAGGCGCGTTAGCGCCGAGCGGGGGTGAGGCTAAGGAGCGCGACCATGTTGCCTGACAGGTTTTGCGCGCGCGCCGGGCCTTCCGCTACCCTTGTCAAGCGAGGCGGGCCATGATATACTGTAAACGCTGAGACCGAGATGTACTTAGGAAAGTGGGACCCCCCACTTTTCGTTGTATATGGCTGGTTTTCTCAGCACCTCATTTGATGGCGTGAGTCCCAGTAGGGCAGAACCAAGCAGAACCATGAAGAGCGATTTCACCCTGGCTTTCAACGAGATTGTTGAGCTGCGCGCGTTGCCGCGTGAAGTGGTGATGGACGCCCTCTCGCAGGCGCTCATCTCCGCCTACAAGCGCGATGCCAACATTGGCAACAACCAGCGCGTCGAGGCGCAGATTGACCCGACCGGCGAGGCCCACATCTACCTTGAAAAGGAAGTCGTCGAGTCCGTCGAGTCGGATGCGACCGAAGTGACACTGGACGTGGCGCGCCAGCACGTGCCCGATGCCCAGCTTGGCGATACGGTGATGGTGCCGGTAGAGACCAGCATCACCTTCGGGCGCATCGCCGCACAGACCGCCAAACAGGTTATTTTGCAGCGCATCCGCGAAGCCGAGCGCGACGCCCTGTACGATGAGTTCGTTGAGCGCGAGGGCGACCTGGTCACCGGCACGGTGCAGAGCGTCAGCCACGGCACGCTGACCATCAGCCTGGGCCGCGCCGAAGCGGTCATGCCCCGTCAGCACCAGATTCCCGGCGAGCGCTACCGCCCGCACGATAAGGTGCGCGCCTATGTCGCCGAGGTCAAGCGCAACACGCGCGGCCCGCAGATCGTCGTCAGCCGTGCTCATAAGAACATGCTGCGCCGCCTGTTCGAGTACGAAGTGCCGGAAATTTACAACGGCCAGGTGGAAATTAAGAATATCGCCCGCGAAGCCGGGCACCGCTCCAAAGTGGCCGTTGCTGCGCTGCAAGAAGGTGTAGACCCCGTCGGCGCGTGCGTTGGGATGCGCGGGATGCGCATTCAGAACATCGTCAAGGAACTGAACGACGAGAAGATTGATGTCATCGAGTGGAGCGCGGACCCGGCGATCTTCATCGCCAAAGCGCTCAGCCCGGCCCGCGTCAGCGATATGCTGCTCGAAGAAGACCTGGACACAGGGCGCACGGCAACCGTGATCGTGCCCGATGACCAGCTTTCGCTGGCGATTGGCCGCGAAGGGCAGAACGCTCGCCTGGCCGCCAAGCTGACCGGCTGGCGCATAGACATCAAAAGCGTCTCCGAAGCCGCCGAGAAAGCCTATGCCGGGCTGCAAGAGCCGCCGCTGGACACGCTGCAAGCAGAAATGCCCGACCTGGTAGCCGAGGTCGAGCGCATCATGGAGAAGAAGCTCGCCAACCGCCCGGTGCAGCCGGAGGAATACAAGACGCTGACCGAGTTCGTCAAGATCGCCGAGCGCCGCCTGCAAGCCGTGCGCGAGGCAGGTCGCTCGACGCGCCGCGCGGCCATGAGCAAGGTGCGCGATCTGGTGCCCGACCGCGCGTACCACATGGCCATTGAGGAACTGGAACTCGACGAAGACATCAACCGCGCCCTGGCGCGCATTGAGAACGTGGGCGAGTTGATGGTGCGCGTGCTCGCCGATGTCGAAAACCTGGAGCGCCTGTTGGAACAGGGCGGTGCGGGCGAAGATGCCCTGGAAGCCATCCGCTACGCCCTCGACGACCTGGTGATCTTGCGCGCCGCTGAGCCGGAGCCTGAAGTGGCCCCAGAGCCGGAACCAGAGCCGCTGGCGGAAGCCGAAACCGTGCCTGAAGCAGCCGTGGAGATGGGGGCCGAACCTGCGCAGGAAGAGACCGCCCCGGTCATGGCAGCGCTGGCCGAAGAAGAGGAGGCCATGCCAGCCTTCGTCGAGCCGGAACCGCTCCCCCTGATGGACGCCGAGGAAGCCGCCGAGTTGGAACGGCGAGTCAGGAGCGCCGGGCGGCTTAAGACGGCTGGCGACGTTGAGGACGAAGACATCTTCGACGAGGAAGAGAGCGGCGAAGCCGAGCGCGGCAAGAAGAAATCGAAGAGCAAGCGCCGCGAGCTAGTCTTCGATGAAGAGCGCGGTGAGGTTGTCGCCCGCCGCCGCCGCAAGGGTGGGCGTCGCCGGGGCGACTGGGACGAGTACCTCGAATGACCGGCCCTGGCCTGTGAGGGTGTTGGCACACGATGGGCAAGCCCGGTACAACGACCAGACGCCGCCGGGTCCCCCAGCGCACCTGTGTGGTCTGCCGCACCACTGCCGATAAGCGGTCGCTGACGCGCCTGGTGCGGACTCCCGATGAGGGCGTGCACATAGACCCGACCGGCAAGCGCAGTGGGCGCGGCGCTTACCTGTGTGACAATCCGTCTTGCTGGGATCGCGCCCTGGCGAGCGATGTGCTGGCGAAGGCCCTGCGCACAACGCTGAGCGACGCTGACCGCGCGCGGTTGGCAGCGGCGCGTCCCATCACACCTGAGTAGTGACGCCTCTCCATTGCGGCCCCCAGCGCCGCAACGGCCTGGCGCAGTCCGCTGGATATACAGACAACCCAGGAAAGGAGGTTAGCGGCGGTGCTGCTGCCCGTCGGCAGCGGCCAGGCCCGCTATGTCTATGCCACAACAAAAACAAATACTCGAAGTCCCGGAGTTTCTCACGGTACGAGAGCTTGCTGACCTGATGGGTGCCAGCCCGATTGAGGTGATGAAGGAACTCATCAGCAACGGCATTATGGCCTCCATCAACCAGCAGATAGACTTCGACACTGCCGCCATTGTGGGCGACAGCATGGGCTTTGAGGTGCAACCCATCAAGGCCCCAGAACCAGAACCTGCCCCGGATCGCACAGCCACGCAGACCTGGCGCCGCCTGTACGCCGACCAGTCGCGCGAGACGCTTAAGCCGCGCCCGCCGGTGGTGGCTGTGCTGGGACATGTGGATCACGGCAAGACCTCGCTGCTGGATGCCATTCGCAAGACCAACGTGCAGGTGGGTGAAGCGGGCGGCATCACCCAACACATCGGCGCGTACCAGGTGACGCACAACAACCGCCTGATCACCTTCCTGGACACGCCGGGCCACGAGGCATTCACGGCCATGCGCTCGCGCGGAGCGCAGGGGGCGGACATTGCCGTGTTGGTGGTGGCGGCGGACGACGGCGTGATGCCCACCACGCGCGAGGCGTATGCTCACGTGCGCGCGGCGAATGTGCCGGTGGTCGTGGCCCTCAACAAGATTGACAAGGCCAACGCCAACCCCGACCGCGTGAAGCAGCAGCTTGCCGAAGAACTAAATCTGCGCTCGGACGAGTGGGGCGGCGACACGCTGATCGTGCCCGTCAGCGCCCGGACGCAGGTCGGCATCGAAGACCTGCTCGAAGCGATTCTGCTCGTCGCCGAGGAACAGGACATCTCCGCCAACCCGAACGCTCCGGCGGCGGGCACTGTGCTGGAGGGGCGTATGGAGAGCGCGCGTGGCGCACTGGCTACGCTGCTGGTGCAGAACGGCACGCTGCGCACCGGCGACATTGTGGTTGCGGGCACCTCGCACGGGCGCATCAAGCGCATGTTCGACTTCAACGGTAACGTGATCAGAGAAGCTGGCCCTTCATGCCCGGTGTCGGTGATGGGCCTGGACGCGCCAGCACACGCCGGCGAGATGTTTGAAGTGGTCAAGGACATCAAAGAAGCGCGGGCCATTGTCGAGGAGCGCAAGCTGGCCCGGCAGGAAGCTGCCATCAAAGCACCCCCTGCCCTCACCCTGGAAGAGGTCTTCAGCCGCTTCCAGGCTGGCGAGACCAAAGAACTGCTGCTCATCATCAAGGTGGACGTGGACGGGTCGCTGGAGCCGGTCGTGAATTCTGTCCAGAACATCTCCGTGAACGACTTCAAAGTGCGCGTCCTCCATGCCGACGTGGGCGAGATCACCGAGAACGATGTCAATCTGGCTCACGCCTCCCATGCGATTATCATCGGCTTCAACGTCCAGCCGGACTCTGCCGCCGAGCGCGTGGCCGAATCGCTGGGCGTTGACATCCGTTCTTACGACGTGATCTACAAGTTGATCGAGAGCGTCGAACTGGCGCTGAAGGGTCTGCTGGAACCGGAATACGCCGATAAACTGATCGGCGTGGCCGAGGTGCGCCGCGTGATCCGCCTGCCCAAGATTGGCAACATCGCCGGCTCGTACGTTCTAGAGGGCATGGCGCGGCGCAATGCCAAAGCCCGCGTTGTGCGCCAGGGCAATATGCTGGTGAGCGGCGTGGCAGTGGCCAGCCTCAAACGTTTTGAAGACGACGTGCGCGAAGTGCGCACCGGCTTTGAGTGCGGCATCGGCCTGGACGGGTTCCATGACTTCGCTGAGGGCGACCGCATTGAGTTCTTCGTCCGCGAGCGCGTGAACTAACCGCACACGCTGCTGTCTTGCGACCAACTGGGCCAGGAGCGCGCGAACTTCTGGCCCGCTTGTTTTGCGCGCGCAGCGAGCGCTGTGGGCCAGGAGGAATCATGCACGTCTTCGTGGGCGGCGTGGCAGGGAACACCGGGCGTCTGCTGACCGAACGCCTGCTGGACGGCGGGCGCGTTCAGCGTATCACCGGCCTGGACGACCGTCCCTGCCACCCGCCGCTGCCCGGCCTGCATTTTGTGCGTGCCGCTTACGAGCAGCGCGAATGGTGGCCGCACCTGGCGGATGCCGACGCCGCCGTGCTGCTGACGCCGCTGCGCTGGCCGTTGGCCCGCCGCGACCGACGGCGTGAAGCCGCGCTGGTCAGCGAAGCGCGGGCATTCGTGGAGGCGGCGATGGCGCTGGGCGTGCCCAAGCTGATCGTGGCTAACAGCGCGGCGCTGTACGGCACGCGAGCGGCAAACGCAGCCCTGGGCGAAGATGCCGCCGTGCGCGGCTACAGCGCCAGCGCTTACGGGCGGGCGCGAGCGCGCCTGGCCGACTGGCTGGAGCTTGACGTAGCGCCGCGCTATCCCGGTGTGCTGACGCGGCTGCGCGTCGCGCCCCTGGCGGGCGCGCATCATGGCGAAATCGTGCGCCACGTGCGGCAGTTGCCGGTGCTCGTCTGCGGGGCCGAGGAACGCGCGCTGGCGCTGGTGCATGAAGACGACGCGCTACTGGCCGTTGAGCACGCGATCTGGCATGATCTACCAGGAGTCTACAACGTGGCCGCCGGCGACGGGCTGGCGCTGCGCGAACTGGCGGCGCTGTCCGGGCGCGGGCAGATATGCACTCCGAGCGCGTGGCTCGTGTTGCGAGCGTGGTGGGGCTGGCGCTGGCGTGGCTGGCCGACGCCGCCGCTGTGGGCGCGCGCCCTGCTCCTGGGCGGAATGCTGCGCGCGGATCGGCTGGCGGCTGCTGGCTGGTCGCCGCGCCACTCGGCCCGCGACGCGCTGCTGGCGGCGCTGGACACGGCGCGCGCGACGGGCTGAGCGCGGCATAGGAGAGTGTCTCGCATGGGGGGTAGAACCTCACCGCAGAGACGCAGAGGACACAGAGAAAAGGTAAGCAAGGACATCGCTTGAAGCCATTCGAGGAGTCCTGCTGGACGGGTTTACCTCACCCCTAAATCCCCTCTCCACACGCGGAGAGGGGACTCAGCACCGCGCTTACTCCCCCTCTCTATGTATAGAGAGGGGGCCGGAGGTGAGGTTTTCAGGCGGTCTCTTAAGGTTCTTCTCTGTGCCCTCTGCGTCTCTGCGGTTCAAAAACCCGACCCCTTCGTGAGATGCCCTTGCACGGAGTTAGCTTCTGTTCGCTGCGACGAGGGTAGCACCATGACGATCAAACAGGAACGGGCGGCCCAACTCATCCAGGAAATCCTGGGCGAGTTGTTTATGATGGAAGTGACCGATCCCGCCTTGCAGGACGTGACGATCACCGACGTGAAGGTGGATCGCGAAATCGAATACGCTCAGGTCTATGTGCACGCCCTGGAAAGCCGCGAGACGGTCATGGCCGGGCTGGAGCGAGCCAGCGGTTTCTTGCGCCGCGAGCTGGCGGCGCGCACGCGCTTCCGCAAGACTCCAGAGCTGCACTTCCACTGGGACGTAGCCATTGATCGCGGCGAGCGCATTGACGAGTTGCTCAGTTCGCTGGAGATTCCGGCGTCGCCGGCCCCTGCCGTCGCCGAGGAGGACGACGCCGATGACGATGGACTGGGATAAGACAGCAGCGCTGTTGGCCCCTGCCCGGCGCGTGCTCGTGCTGACGCACGTCAGCCCGGACGGTGACGCCATCGGCGCGATGCTCGGCCTGGCCAGCGCCCTGCGCGACCTGGGCAAGGACGTGCAGACGGCGGTAGACGAGGGCGTGCCGTCCGACCTGGCCTTTCTGCCGGGCAGCGCCGACGTGCGGGCGGCGCTCGGCAGCGTGCAGACCGACCTGGTGATCGCCGTAGACTGCGGCGACGAGTCGCGCATGGGCGACGTGGGCCGGGCCGCGCGGCAGAGTGGCGCGCCGCTGATCAACCTGGATCACCATCCCACGAACACGTTGTTCGGCGATGCCAACCTGGTTGACCCGGCGACGGTAGCCGCCGCCGAGGGCGTGCTGGACTGGCTCGACCGGCTTGGCGCGTCCCTTAACCGTGACACGGCGTTCTGCCTGCTGACAGGACTGGTCACTGACACGCTGTGCTTCCGCACGGACAACGTCAGCAGCGACACGCTGAGCAAGGCGCAGCGGCTGATGGCCTGCGGCGCGTCGCTGACCGAGATCGTCCAGCGCACAGTCAACCGCACGACCTACGCCGGGCTGCGCCTGTGGGCGCTGGCTTTGCCCACAGTGCACTTGGAAGGCGGCGTCATCTGGGCGGCGATCACCCGCGAGATGTTCGCCCAGGCCGGTTATGATGGGCACGATGACGCCGGGCTGGTCAGCACGCTGGTGCAGGCCGACGAAGCGTCCATCGCGGTGGTCTTCCGCGAGAAGCCGGATGGCGCGGTGGAGATCGGGATACGAGGCGTGCCGGGCTTCGATACGTCTGAGGTGGCAGTCGCGTTGGGCGGCGGCGGGCACAAGCTGGCCTCCGGCGCGACCGTCCGCGAGCCGCTGGCGACGCTCGTCCCGCGCGTGGTGGCCATGCTGCAGGACGCCGTGCGCGCAGGCGCGCCTCTGGTCGTATAGGGGAGTGTCCCCGCGTGTCTGGCATCTTCGGCCTGCTGAACCTGTACAAGCCCCCCGGCCCGACCAGTCATGACCTGGTGGCCTGGGTGCGACGCGGCACTGGCGTCAAGAAGGTCGGCCACGCCGGGACGCTCGATCCGGCGGCGGCGGGCGTGCTGGTGCTGTGCCTGGGGCCGGCCACGCGCCTGAGCGAGTACCTCATGGAGTCGCCCAAGACGTACACAGCCCGCGTGCATTTCGGCGTCGAGACCGACACCTACGACGCTGAGGGGGCGATCACCGCGCAGAACTCCCGCCCGCTGACACAGGCCGAGATCGAGGCGGCGTTGGGCCGCTTTCGCGGGGAGATCGCGCAGGTGCCGCCGATGCACAGCGCGATCAAGCAGGGCGGGCGTAAGCTGTACGATCTGGCCCGCGCCGGGCAGACGGTCGAGCGAGACGCGCGCGCGGTGACGATCAGCCGGCTGCTGCTGACGGCGTGGGAACCGCCCATCGCCGTGTTGGAGATTGACTGCTCGCCGGGGACGTACATCCGCAGCCTGGCCCACGACCTGGGGCAGGCCGTCGGCGTGGGCGCGCACCTAGCCGCGCTGGAGCGCACCGCCAGCGGCTCGTTCACCGCCGCTGACGCCGTGCCCTGGGAGGTGTTCCGCGCGGCGATGGAAACCGGGACGTGGGCCGATTACCTGCTCCCGCCCGACCGCGCCCTGGCCGCGTATCCGGCGCTGCACCTGGATGCTGAGGACACTGCCGCCGTGCTCAGCGGGCGCTTGATCGCGGCACCATCGAGCACCGCCGGGCACGATCTGGCGCGCGCCTACGACGCGGACGGGCGCTTCATCGCCGTGCTGGAGCGGCGCGGCCCGTCCTGGAAGCCGCGCAAGGTGTTCGCGGGGGCGGGCGGGGAGTGATGATTGGTTTCTGGTGATTGGTTGTTGGTGGGGGATACTTTTCGGGACAGGGAGAACTCAATTCTTCACTTTACCTCACCCCCGCGCGGCGCTGGCGCGCCTCGCCTCCCCTCTCCGTTGACGGAGAGGGGGAAGAGCCGAGCGTAGCGAGGCCAGGGGGTGAGGTTGATCGGTCGTCATCTCAACGCTTCTCGCGCTGCTGTTTGCCCCTGAACCAGCGAAGCCAGAGGGGGACGATCGGGCAGGCGGCTCTTCCCTTCCCCTGGCTTTGCCGAGGAAAGGGGCCGGGGGATAGGGGCGTTCTGGCGTTTGCCCAACAACTTGTTCGCGGACCCAATGTAGCGGTTCACAGAGTCTTGGCTAATCGCTGTTCGCACCCACAGGAGACCGTATGCAGCACGTGACCAGCCTGGCCGAGGCGCACCCTTCCGGCCCGACGATTGTGGCGGTGGGCATGTTCGACGGCGTGCATCGCGGGCACCAGCATTTGCTGCGCCGCCTAGTGCAGACCGCCCGTGTTCGCGGCTTCGTCCCGGCGGTGCTGACCTTTTTCCCGCACCCGGACATGGTGCTGGGCCGCGCGTCGGGCCGCTACTACCTGACCTCGCCGCAGCAGCGCGCCGACCTGCTGGGCGAGTTGGGCGTAGAACTGGTGGTGACTCACCCCTTCAATGAGGAAATGCGGCACATGCGCGCGGCGGAGTTCGTAGACCGGCTGCTGGCGCACCTCAAGCTGCGCGAGCTGTGGGTCGGGCCGGAGTTCACGCTCGGCTACCGGCGCGAGGGGAATGTCTCTTTCTTGCGGGCGGAGGGCGCGCGCAAAGGCTTTTCGCTGGAGGTCGTGGACCTGGTGACCAACGACGGCAATGGGGATGTGATCAGCAGCAGCACGATCCGCGCAGCGTTAGCCGAGGGCGATGTAGCCGCGGCAACCCGGCGGCTGGGCCGCCCCTACCGGCTGGAGGGCGAGGTCGTGCGCGGCGACGGGCGTGGGCGCACCATCGGCTTCCCGACGGCCAACCTTGACGTGTGGGACGAGCAGTTCCTGCCGCGCAAGGGCGTGTACGCTGGCTGGGCGCATCTGAACGGCGAGACGTTCATGGCCGTGGCCAACATCGGCAATCGCCCGACGTTCAACGGCGGGGTGGTGACTGTGGAAGCACACCTGCTCGACTTCGACCGCGACATCTACGGCGAGCGCCTGGCCTTCGACGTGGTGGCTTTCCTGCGCCCAGAACTGAAATTCAACGGCGTAGAGGCGCTGGTCGCCCAGATTCGGCAGGACGCGATCGAGGGCCGCGCGCTGCTGTCGGCGCTGACCACCAATAACCAGTAACCAGCGCCTACTTCGGCCTGGGCAGGCGGTACCCCAGGCGGCGCAGGGCGTTCTCGTCGCGCCGCCAGTTCTTCAACACCTTGACCCACAGCTCCAGATAGACGCGCGTGCCGAGAAAGCTCTCGATCTCCTCGCGCGCCTGCTGGCTGATCGCCTTGAGCATCCGCCCGCCTTTGCCGATCAGGATGCCCTTGTGCGACTCGCGCTCAACGTAGATCACGGCGTGGATGTAGGTGAGGTCGTCGTTGCGCTGCTTGAACTCCTCGACCTGCGTGGCGATGCCGTGCGGCACTTCTTCGTCCAGGTTGAGCAGCGCCTTTTCGCGCACGATCTCGGCCACGATGTCGCGCACGGCCACATCGGAAAGCTGATCCTGCGGGTAGTAGCGCGGGCCGAGGGGCAGCTTCTCCACTAGGCAGGCCATCAGGTCGGGCAATCCCGCCCCGGTCGTGGCGATGGTCGTCACCCAGTCAGCGGCAGGGACCAGGGCGCGATACTCGTCAGCGCACGCTTGCAGCGCCTCCGGCCCGGCGGCGAGATCGGCCTTGTTGAGGGCGAGCAGCGTCGCTGCGCCCGCCCCCGCCTGCTCGATCAACTCAGCAATGCGCCGGTCTTCGGCAGTAGGTGGGGTGCTCACGTCCACCACAAAGAGGATCACGTC
>JAGPFT010000062.1 GCA_018056405.1 Anaerolineae bacterium | reverse complement strand
GGCCCAGTCCCCTCTCCACACGCGGAGAGGGGACTGGGCCAGATACTTACTCCCCCTCTCCATATATGGAGAGGGGGCCGGGGGGTGAGGTCTGCAACCGATCTCTGCACCTGCCCCCAAATCCGAATGCACCCAGAGAGAAGGGGCATCTCACGAGGGGGGCGACATCCCTGAAGCGCAGAGGACGCAGAGAAGAACTGAGAGGCCCTTTGGGAAGTTGTTTTCCCCCCCTACCCCAAACACCTCCCCCACAAGGAGGGAGGGGCCTGGAGTGCGCGCTTTTCTCCCTTCCTCCCTCGTGGGGGAAGGGCCGGGGATGGGGGGGGGAGGAAGAGGCAGGGATAAGGCTCCTCAAACGGCCTCTGAGAGACCCTTGGAGAAGTCCTTCCAACTCCTTTCCCCACTCTCGTTTCTCTGCGCTCTCTGCGCCTCAGCGGTGATCTTTTGCCCCAGAAATGAGATACGCCCGAGGGAAGGGACATCGCCCCTCGCCACACCGGATTTGCGCAAGCGAATCGCTGCGAAGACAATGGAAGGGACATACGAACACTCTTCGACAGAGTGGCTCCAGTCTCGCTATAATCGCGCATGGTCGGGGGGTCTGTGGGCGCTCCGCCTGCTGTTTGGCGATTCTTTCTTGCCCGCGCCCTGGGCATCGTTATGTTTTCTTCGCGGGGTACGATATGGCATGGTGACAACCTCTCCTTCCCAGCCGCCGCCTGCCCGGCGTTTTGCGCAGGTTCGAGCACAGCTCTGGTCAGTCTTTCAGAGCCTGCTCATTCCTATCCTATCCGTCTTCACCGCTGTCCTGGTTGGCTCCATCCTGATTCTGCTCGATGGGCGCGACCCGATCACTGCCTTTGAGGGGCTGATCCAGGGCGCTTTTGTCGAGCCGCGCGGCCTGCTGGCGACCTTCCGCAACATGACGCCGCTGGTGCTGTCTGGCTTGGCAGTGGCCTTCGCCTTCAAGAGCGGCCTGTTCAACATCGGCGTGCAGGGCCAGTTGATCATGGGATCGGTGGTGGCAGCCTGGATCGGGTTCGCCGTCGAGGGGGTGCCGCCCTTGCTGCATATCTCGCTGGCAATCCTGGGGGCCATGCTCATCGGCGGGCTGTGGGCGGCCATTGCCGGCGCGCTCAAGGCTTTCGCCGACGCGCACGAGGTCATCACCACGATCATGCTCAACTACATCGCGGCCCAGTTCGCCGGCTGGCTGATCTCCACTGGCAGCGACGGCTCGCGGCCTGGCCCGCTGGCCAACCCGGAGTCGGTGACCGATGCCATCGCGCGCACGCCGCAGATTCTGGACAGCGCCAAGCTGCCGGTCATCTACAGCGTGCCGCCCAACTTCACGCTGCACATCGGCATCTTCCTGGCCATCATCGCCTCGGTGGCAATCATGTTCCTGCTGCAGCGCACCACCTTCGGGTTCCAACTGCGCATGACCGGCTTCAGCCCCACCGCCGCGCAGTACGCCGGCGTCAACGTCAAGCAGGTCACCATCCTGACCATGTTCATCGCCGGGATGTTGGCCGGGCTGGCTGGCGGCATCCAGACGCTCGGCGTCTACCATGACTACGAGGGCAACCAGAGCTTGGGACTGGGCTTCGAGGGGATCACGGTTGCGTTCCTGGCCGGCAATAACCCCATCGCCGTCAACTTCTCCGCGTTCCTCTTCGGCGCGATGGACGCTGGCACCACGCGCATGGCACTGGCGGCAGATGTCGCCAAAGAACTCATCCAGGTCATCCAGGCGTTGATCCTCATGTTTGTCGCCGCCGATCAGATCATCCGGCGGTTGTATCGCATCCGCGCAGTCGAGCCGGAGGCGCGCCTGCGGCTCGGCGGCAGGGACTAGGGGAGAGCGAAACGTGGGCGAAACAGAACTCGGACTCGCCATCATCGCGACGATCAACTTCACGATTCGCTATTCGATCCCGATCACGCTGGGCGCGTTGAGCGGCATCATGTGCGAGCGATCGGGCATCGTCAATATCGGCATTGAGGGCATGATGCTGACTGCGGCCTTCACCGGCTTCATGACCAACGTCGCGCTCAGTAAGCCGGGGGTTGACCCATCTTTGCAAGCGGTCGGCGTGCGCCTGGGCCTGTCTATTCTCGCGGCCCTGCTGACCGGCGGCTTGCTGGGGCTGCTGCACGCGCTGCTCTCGATCCAGTACAAGGTCAACCAGATCGTCAGCGGCACGGTGATCAACATCCTGGCCCTGGGACTGACTGGCTATTTCTACCAGCTCAACACGCCCACCCTGGGCAAACTGCCGTCGGTCATCAGTAACCCCTGGACGCAAGCTGGCTCCTACAAGCTGAGCCTGGCCAGCAATCTGAACCTGTACCTGCCCTACGACATCGGGCGCATCCTGTTCGACAAAGACCTGATCACCTACCTGACGCTGCTGATCGTTTTCCTGCTGGGCTGGGCGTTGTTCCACACCACCTGGGGACTGCGCACGCGCTCGATTGGCGAGAATCCGCGCGCGGCAGATACGCTGGGCATCAACGTGCACCGCCTGCAGTACACGAACCTGTTCCTGGGGGGGATGCTGGCCGGGCTAGGCGGGGCGTTCCTGACGCTGGCGGCGGTGGGTATCTTCGAGCAGAACATGACCACCGGGCGTGGCTTCATCGCCCTGGCGGTGATGATCTTCGGCAACTACCGGCCTTCACGCGCGCTGGGGGGAGCGCTGCTGTTCGGCTTTGCCACCGCCTTGCAGGGGCAGCTCCAGCAGTTCGGCATTGACTTCCCGCACCAGCTTGTCGGGATGCTGCCCTACATCCTGACGATTGTCGTGCTGGCGGGCTTTGTCGGGCGCGCGCGGCCTCCGGCGGCTGAGGGCGTCGCCTACGAGCCGGAGTGAGAGAGAGTGATCAGTTGTCAGTAGTCAGTGATCAGATGAGTACTGGCGGCTGATGGGGACAACGGTGAGTAGAAACCTGAGAAGAACGCAATGCAGGATTTTCGCAAGCTGGTTGTCTGGCAGCGAGCACATGGATTTGCCTTATCCATCTATGCCGTCAGTGCCAGTTTTCCTGGCGAGGAACGTTACGGGCTAACCAGCCAGCTTCGGCGTGCGGCGCTCTCAATCCCGGCGAATATCGCCGAGGGGTGTGGCCGGGAAACCAATGGCGAGCTTCGGCGTTTCCTTTTTGTAGCGCGAGGCTCAGCCAGCGAAGTGGATTACTTTCTGTTGGCTGCACGCGATCTGCACATGCTCAGCCCAGCAGACTACGCCGCGCTGGGCGCTGAACTAGAGCACATCAAGCGCATGTTGGCCGGCCTGATTCAGAAACTGACAACCGACAACTGATCACTGAGAACCACAATGTGTTGAGTACGCCCAGGTGAGAAAACAGCATGACTGAACTTGCCCCTCTCGACCCCACCGCCGTCCTCGAAGTCGAGGGCGTGACCAAGCACTTCCCCGGCGTGTTGGCCAATGATAACGTCAGCCTGAAACTGCGACGTGGGGAGATTCTGGCCCTGCTGGGCGAGAACGGTGCCGGCAAGAGCACGCTGATGAATATCATCTACGGCCTGTACCACGCTGACAGCGGCACGATCTGGATCAAGGGGCGTGAGGTCCACTTTGCCAGCCCGCGCGAGGCGATCCACAACGGTATCGGCATGGTGCACCAGCATTTTCAACTGGTCAACGTGATGACCGTCGCCGAGAACGTGGTGCTGGGCGAAGAGAGCACCGTCGCCTACAAGGGCAAGAACAGTCCGGTGCTGCGCCTGGTCTTGCGGCGGCTGCCGAGCCTGATGCTCTTCGCACTGGGCCTGATCATCGGCATCGCGCTGGGAGGGAGGGGGTATATCTTCGGCGGGGCGGTCGCCGGGCTAATCGCGGGCGTGATGGTGGCCCTCCCACCGATGGCCCGTTTGCTGTGGGGCGTAGTCTGGCGGGTGGGCCTGGCGCTGGCTGCCCTGGCCATCGCCTCGCAGGTCGAGATAATCACCCAGGTGGGCATCACCGATGTCGCCCTGCGCCAGAAAGTGGAGATGGTGCGCGAGCGCAAGCCCGTCGAGATGGACGGCGGCTACACGGTCAAGAGCGCGCTGGTGCGGCGCGAGCGGATCGCCTTTGACTGGGCGAAAGAATATCGCACCGCCAAGAATACCAGTGCGGTAGTCGCCAGCGCTAAAGCGCAGTTGGAGGAGTATCGCGGCAAGGGGGTCCCTGGCTGGTTGTTGGAGGCCATTGACGATGTGCCGCCGGTTGCCCAGGTGCTCAGCGTCGTCCTGCTGCTGATCGCCACCGGCGGGCACAGCATCGCCTCGTGGCGCGGCACGGCGCGCGCGCCTGGTCGCCCGAAGCCAGTAGACCTGGCACTCGTGGGCGCGCTGCTGGTCTTCTACGTGGCGACGGCGTGGCTGAATCTCAATACGGTCAGCACAGCGGCGCAGGCGGGACTGGTCGCGGTGCTTATCCTGGCGCTGGCGGCCATCGCCTGGCGGGCGTACCAGCACCGTCAGCACGCTCCTGAAGACGGCGCAACCAGGCCCTCACCCCTGGACGGGGTGCTCGATTCGTTTCTGGTGGCACTCAACGACGTAACCGAGATTCGCAACGCGCGTGCGGCAGCAGAGCGCGTGCGCGCTCTCTCACGACAGTACGGCCTGGAAGTGGACCCCGACGTCCCCATCGAGAAGCTGCCGGTGGGGATGCAGCAGCGCGTCGAGATCATCAAGGCGCTCTACCGCCATGCGGACATCCTCATCCTCGACGAGCCAACTGCCGTGCTCACTCCCCAGGAAAGCCGCGAGCTGTTCAAGATCATGCGCGGGCTGGCCGCACAGGGTGTCTCCATCATCTTCATCACCCACAAGCTCAAAGAGGTCTTTGAGGTCGCCACCAACATCGTTGTCATGCGTGATGGCCGTGTGGTGGGCACCACCACGCCCGATCAGGCGACGGAGAGTCTGCTGGCCGAGATGATGGTCGGGCGCGAAGTCATCTTGCAGGTGGAGAAGAGCGAAGCGCGGCCCGCCGAACCGGTGCTGGAAGTGGAAAATCTGAGCGCCATTGATGACCGGGGGGCGGAGGCGCTGCGCGGAGTCAGCTTTGTGGTGCACGCGGGCGAAGTGTTGGGCCTGGCCGGCGTGCAGGGCAACGGCCAGACGGAACTAGTCGAGGTGCTGACGGGTCTGCGCGAGCTGGCCGGCGGATCGGTGCGTCTGCTCGGCAAGGCGCTCCAGTCCGAGCGCCAGCCTGCCGGGTCGCCCGGCGCGCGAATCGTGGCCTTTGTGTTGGATATGGTCACTGTCGTCGCTGCCGTCTACTTCGCCAGCTACTTTACAGCCTATTTCCGCAATGAGGATGTGAGCCTGGGGCTGGTCGCGCCGGTGACGCTGATCGTGGACGCGCTCTACTTCCTGGGAAGCTGGCTGGCCAAGAGCCGCACGTTGGGCATGGCGCTCCTGGGACTGGAACTGGCCGACCAGCACGACCAGCGGCCCGGCCCGCTGCGGCTGATCCAACGCTATGTCGCTTTCGTCGTGCTGCGCGTCCCCCTGTTTATCCCGTTGCTGGTCATGGCCTGGACGGCGCAGCGCGATACTGACCGGCAGACTTGGCTCGACCGGTTGCTCGGCCTGCGCCTGATTCAGCGCGAACGCATCACACCGCGCCGCATCAAAGACGCCGGCACCAGTCATGTTCCCGAAGACCGCCAGCGGTACGGGTTGGTCAGCCTCTATTCGGTGGCCGACAATCTGGTGCTCAACGATTACTACGAGCGCCCCTTCGCCAAAGAGCCGAACCTGGCCGAGCTGCCCAGCGCGCTGCTGCGCTACCTGCTGGTAGTCGGCGCTGTCATCGCCATCCTCACGGGAATCGCATTGTATGTGTGGGATGAGTGGCTGTGGACGGCGTTGCTCGACGCCTACAACGTGCCGCCCGACCTGCGCGAGATCGGGTCGTCGCTCTCGCACGCGCAGAAGACAGTCTTGCAGTATCCGTTGAACATCGGCGCTGTCGCTCTGCTGCTCGCCGAGTTGGTGTTCGGGGTGATCGGGCACCTGGTCGCGCTGCGCGTGCTGGGAACGGAGCGCCTTCGGGCGGCGATTCGCCAGGTCACAGACCCCTTGCGGCAGGCGATCTGGCAGAGACGGGGCGGTGAGGGCCAAACGCCAGACCCCCAGGGCGGCTTGCTGCGGAATGAGGAAGCTATCCTCAACCATGCCAATAGACTGATTAAAGAGTTCGACATCCGCACACCTTCGCCGTTGATCAATGGCGGCAATCTGTCCGGCGGTAACCAGCAAAAGCTGATTGTCGCCCGCGAGTTCAGCCGCAGGCCACGCCTGTTGATCGCCGCGCAGCCCACGCGCGGGATTGATGTCGGCTCGATTGAGTTCATTCACCGCCAGATCATCGAGCAGCGCGACGAGAACGCGGCGGTGCTGCTGGTCTCGGCAGAGCTAGACGAGATCATGGCCCTCTCCGACCGCATCGCCGTGCTCTACAAGGGTGAGGTCATTGACACGCTGCCCGCCAAGAGCGCCACCCGCGAGCAGCTTGGCCTGCTGATGGCCGGCATCAAGCCGGACGGCGCGCGGGCCATGGCGGAGCCAGTCCCTGCCTGACGGGCGGCAGATGTTCTCTGGTGAGGTGCGGGGGCGCGACGATGCGCCCCCGGTGTGTTTGTTTACTGCTGCCCTGCAAGGAACTGATGGAAAACGCAATCAAAGGTGGCCGGAGGTAGGGGCGCTGCTTGCTGCGCCCGGTAGGGGCGTATTGTCATACGCCCCAACGAAAACCATGCCATTTCTGATTGTCTCATCCATGAGAGGCCGGCCAGTCTGTTGGTCATGGCATCCAGTCTGCCCAGGCGGGGGTGAGGCCAGGCGGCGCGTTGCCAATGAATGAGGGGGCAGCGGACGGCGTTTAGTGCTGATGACTGTGCAAAGGAAGGTCGAACCATGCCTGCATCGAAGGTGATTACGGACAGCACGACCACGCGCGGAGGTGTGCGTGCGCTACCACGCAACGTGTGGGTGGTGACGATCACCAGCTTCCTCACCGACATCTCCAGCGAGATGGTGCTCAATCTGCTGCCACTCTTCCTGGCCGGGTCGCTCGGCGTCAAGACCAACGTGATCGGGCTGATCGAGGGCATCGCCGACGCGACGGCCAGCCTGCTCAAGGTGTTCTCCGGCTGGCTCTCCGACCGGTTGGGTAGCCGCAAGTGGCTGGCGGTGACCGGCTATGGCCTCTCAACGGTCGCCAAGCCGTTCCTCTACTTCGTCACCACCTGGAGCGGCGTGCTGGCCGTGCGCTTCGCCGATCGCGTCGGCAAGGGGATTCGCACTGCCCCGCGCGACGCGCTGGTCGCCTCCACGGTGGACGCCCGGCAGCGCGGCATTGCCTTCGGGTTGCATCGCGCCGGCGATACGGCGGGCGCGGCGCTGGGGCTGATCATTGCGCTGGTCGTCGTGCTGGCCGCTCAGGGCGGGCAGGTGACGCTGGCCCGCGACACCTTCCAGACGATTGTGCTGATCAGCATCCTCCCGGCGGCGCTGGCGGTGCTGGCCCTGGCTGTGGGCGCACATGATGTCGCCGCCACCGAGCGCCGCGCGCCCGCCCGCCTGACGCTGCGCGGCTTCGACGTGCGCTACCGGCTGTTTCTGCTGGTGGTGATCCTCTTCACCCTGGGCAATTCCTCCGACGCCTTCCTCATCCTGCGCGCCAACAAGCTCGGCCTGAGCGTGGCCGGCGTGCTGGGCATGTTGATCACCTTCAACGTGATCTACGCGCTGGTCTCCGAACCGGCGGGCGCGCTGTCCGACCGTGTGGGACGGCGGCGCGTGCTGCTGGCAGGCTGGCTCTTCTACGCGGCGGTCTACGCGGGCTTTGCTGCCGCTAATGCTGCCTGGCAGGTCTGGGTGTTGTATGGGCTGTACGGCGTCTACTACGGGCTGAGCTACGGGGTGAGCAAGGCGTTGGTAGCCGACCTGGTGCCGCGCGCGCAGCTTGGCACAGCCTACGGCGTCTACGATGCAGCGGTTGGATTGATGGCCCTGCCCGCCAGCCTGATCGCCGGGGTGTTGTGGCAGGGCGTCGCCGGCTGGGACGGCCTGGGGCCAAGCGCGCCGTTCGCTTTCGGGGCGCTCCTGGCCTTGTTGGCGGCGGCACTGTTGCCGCTGGCGCTGCGCGCGCCAGGTGAGGACTCTGAGGCATGATCGGCGAGCACGCCACCACACGCCTCGCCCCCTAAGTCTCCCTCTCCGCCAGCTTCAGGGACGGACAGGCGTTGAGTGAACGTGAAGACAGGCGAACATCTCACGTCTAGCCTCACCCCCCGGCCCCCTCTCCGCCACGTGGAGGGGGAATTGAGGGGTGGGGCTAATATCCCACACGCCATTACCTTGCTCCTCTCAATGCTTCTCACGCTGCTGTCCGCCCCTGAAGGCTCTGCCGGGGAGGCGCATCGCGCCCAGACCGCACCCCCGTCTTACCGGCCCGGCCCATTCTACTGTTCCTCTTATTGAGGCTCGTGCGGGGCTGTGGTATCATCGTCGTAAGCCGCAGCCGTTCGGCGCGATGCTATATCCTGCCGGACGCACGGGTTGGAGTGCCTATGCCAGACGATACCACACCCTTTGACCTGTCAGACGATCCCACCTCTGACGTGGACAACACGGGCCTTGAAACGGCTGAGAGCGTCGTGCGGCGCTGGGTTGTGGTGCGCCATGCGACCGTCTGGCGTCCGCCGACGGATGTCTTCGAGCAAGAGGGCCGGCTGATTGTGGTCGTTGAGATCGCAGGGATGCACCACAGCGATTTCAACGTCATGCTACAAGGCCAGCGGTTGATCATCAGCGGGATTCGCCAGCGGGCCACCCCCCGTGACTGCGCCTACCACCAACTGGAGATTCCCTACGGGGAGTTTCGCGCCGAAGTGAGCCTGCCCTGGCCGGTGCTGCGCGATGCGGTGACGGCCAGCTATCGTGACGGCTTCCTGCGCGTGGAACTGCCCCATGCCCCGGCCCAGAGGATTCAGATCGTCACCCTGGATGAGGACGTGAGCAACGCTTCGCCAGCCGAGGTGCTCCCAGAAGAACAGACCTATGACCAAGCGACGTAGTAAAGCGGATACTCCCCTTCCCCCGGAAGACGAACAGCCCATCGAGACGACCGTCCAGAACGACGAGCCGCGCGAGGTAGATGTCACCGACACCGGCGCTGGCGAGACAGACGAGCGCGTAGTGCAAGCAGGCCGTGAGCGTGAGGCGAGCTTCGACCTGCCCGGCGAACTGCCCATCTTGCCGCTGCGCGGGCTGGTGGTCTACCCGCACACCACGGTCCCGCTGACCATCGGCCAACCGCGCTCGGTCAGGCTGGTGGATGAAGCCGTCGCCGGCGACCGCGTGATCGGCCTGGTCGCCTCGCACGACCCGGAACTGGAGATGCCAGGGCCGGATCAGGTGCATCTGATCGGCACGGTCGCCCAGATTCACCGGCTCTTCCGCGCCCCCGATGGCACCATCCGCCTGCTGGTGCAGGGCATGGCCCGCATCCGCATCACCGAGTTCACCGAGACGCAGCCCTACCTGCGCGCGCGGGTCGAGGCCGCCCCAGAGACGGTCGAGAGCGGCATCGAGGTCGAGGCGCTCATGCGCAACGTCGTCGAGCAGTTCAGCCGCATGGCCGACCTGGTGCCGAGTATCCCCGGCGAACTCATCAGCGCCGCGCTCAACGTGGACGACCCGCTGCAACTGGTCTACGCGCTGGCGACCTACATCCGCCTCGACCTGGCCGACCAGCAAAAACTGTTGGAACTGGACTCGGTGCAGGAAAAGCTGCACACGCTGATGACGATCCTCAACAAAGAGCTGGAAGTGCTCGAACTGGGGCATCGCATCCAGACCGAGGCGCAGTCGGAGATGGAGAAGACGCAGCGCGAGTACTTCCTGCGCGAGCAGCTTAAGGCCATCCAGCGCGAACTAGGCGAAGGCGACGAGCAAACCCTCGAGATCGAGGAGTTTCGCCAGAAGATCGAAGCGGCGGGGATGTCGGAGGAGGCTGCCCGCGAAGCCCGCCGCGAACTGGATCGCATGGCCCGTCTGCCCACCGCCGCCGCCGAATACGGCGTGATCCGCACCTATCTCGATTGGCTGGTCAACCTGCCCTGGAAGGTCCAGACCGAGGATAACCTCGACATCGCCCACGCGCGCGCCGTGCTCGACGAGGATCACTACGGCCTGGAAGACATCAAGGAGCGCATCCTGGAGTACCTGGCCGTGCGCAAGCTGCGC
>JAGPFT010000061.1 GCA_018056405.1 Anaerolineae bacterium | reverse complement strand
CCATCGCCGCCAACTCGCCGCCGGTCAGCACGTAGTCGCCGATGCTGATCTCGTCGGTGATGACCGACTGACGCACGCGCTCGTCCACCCCCTCATAGCGCCCGCAGACCAGGATCAGCCGGTCGTGGGCGGCCAATTCGGTGGCGACGCGCTGGGTGAAGACGCGGCCCTGTGGCGTGAGCAGGATCACCGGTGCGCTCGTGTCCGCGCCGCGCACATCTTCGACCGCGGCCACCAGCGGCTCGACCCTCATGACCATGCCGCCGCCGCCGCCGTAGGGCGTGTCGTCGGTGGTGTGATGTTTATCGGGGGCGTAGGCGCGAATGTCGTGCCGCCGGACGGTGAGCAGCCCGTGTTCCTGGGCGCGTTTGAGGATGCTCTCGGTCAGCGGGCCGTCGAACATGGCCGGAAAGAGGGTCAGGATGTCAATGATCATGGCGGGCGCTCTCATTGAGGTGGCAGGTTGGCTGTCTGCGCGGCGATCCTACCACGTGCGGGCATAGGATGCACCCAACCGAGCCTACGGGGGCGCAGCGAGCAGCACCCCCCATGCACCAACTTAAGCCTGGCTGCGCACGCCTCTCCCCCTTTCCAGCCGAGCTAGAGAGGGGGACTTTGACCGCCAGATGGGACGTTTTCCCCCTCCCTGGCTTTGCCGGGGAGGGGGCGGACAGCACCGTGAGAAGCATTGAGAGGGTGCGCGCTTAACCTCACCCCCTGGCCTCGCTACGCTCGGCCTTTCCCCCTCTCCACGACGTGGAGAGGGCGGCGAGGCGCGCCAGCGCCGAGCGGGGGTGAGGTAAAGTGAAGACCTGCCCCAGACTATAAGCCGATCTCAACGCCTGTCCGCCTCTGAAGGTTTGGCTGGAGAGGGCCAGAGGGAGGGGCGTTCCGCCCATACCACGCGCCCGGAAGCCTTAACTTGGTGCGTATGGGGCGCAGCGAGCAGCGCCCCATGCTATGCCGGAATGCCCGGCTGTGCTAGACTGGTTGTCATGAGCGAGAAAACTGACCTCCTGGTAGTCAACATCGGGCAGCTTTGCACCGTGCCCGCCCACAACGGCGGGCCGCAGCGCGGGGCTGCATTGGGCGATTTGGGGATCGTGGCCGGTGCCGCCGTTGCCGTCCGCGATGGCCTGGTTGTGGCGACCGGCGACGAGGCAACGCTGCGCCGCCAGTACGCCCCAGATCGGACGCTGGACGCCGGCGGGATGCTCGTCACACCTGGCCTGGTAGACCCGCACACGCACGTCATCTGGGCCGGGGACCGCGCCGACGAGTTCGAGCGGCGCATCGCCGGCGTGACGTACCAGCAGATCATGGCCGAGGGCGGGGGGATCAACCGCACTGTCCGCGCCACCCGCGCCGCCGACCCGCAAACGCTGGTCGCCCAGTCACGGGAGCGCCTGCTGACCATGCTGGCGCACGGCACAACCACGGTCGAGTGCAAGAGTGGCTACGGTCTGGAGACGCGGGCCGAGATCGCCATGCTGGACGCCATCGCCACGCTCGACGCTGAACTGCCGCTCGACCTGGTGCCGACGTTCCTCGGCGCGCACGCCATCCCGCCGGAATACGCGGACGATCCTGATAGCTATGTAGACCTTGTTGTGGGCGAGATGCTGCCCGCTGTCGTGGAGTGGGCGGCGGCGCGCTGGGCGGAAGGCGTCTTCTGCGATGTCTTCTGCGAGGTCGGCGCGTTCAGCCTGGCCCAGACGCGGCGCATTCTGGAAGCCGCGCAGAGCTATGGGATGCCGCTGAAGGTGCACGTAGACGAGTTTGAGCCGCTGGGCGGGACGCGGCTGGCGGCAGAGTTGGGCGCGGTCTCCGCCGATCACCTTGTGGTCACGCCGGAGGATGAGATTGAGGCGCTGGGCCGGTCGAACACGGTAGCCGTGTCCTTGCCGCCGACACCCTTCGGGCTGGCCCACACGCGCTACACGCCGGCGCGCCGCTTCCTGGCGGCAGGGGCGGCGCTGGCCATCGCCACCGACTGCAACCCCGGCACCGGCTGGAACGAGAGCATGGCCTTCGTCATGGCCCTGGCCACGCGCTACCTGCGTCTGACGCCCGCCGAGGCGCTGGCCGCGGCGACGATCAACGCCGCGTATGCCATTGGGCGGGGCGACCGCGTGGGCAGCCTGGAACCAGGCAAGCAGGCCGACCTGGTTATCTGGAAGGTGCCCGCCTACCCGCATCTCAGCTATCGCTTCGGGAGCAACCTGGCCCAGACGGTGGTCAAGCGCGGGCGGGTGGTGTTCCCTGCCTGAGTCCGCCGGAAGAGGGGGGGTATGCGATACGCCCCGCAAACGCCTCTCCCCCTCAATCGGGTGCGTGCAAAGTTGTCAGCCAGACGTAGAAGCATTGACCTCACCCCCTGGCCTCGCTACGCTCGGCCTTTCCCCCTCTCCGTAAACGGAGAGGGGGCGGCAAGGCGCGCCAGCGCCGAGCGGGGGTGAGGTCAAGTGAAGGGCTACTCCAGACTACACACCCACCTCAATGCCTGTCCGCCCCTGAAGGCTCTGCCGCTGAGGGGTCCAGGGCTGAGGGGCGTTCGTCACATCGCTCTCCGTCAATCGAAGATGATCAAGTCGCGCAGGGCATCCAGCTTGCTGGGGCCGAGGCCGGGCACGTTGTCCAGGTCCTCGAGGCTGGCAAACGGCCCGTGCTCCGTCCGGTAGTCTATGATCGCCTGGGCCAGCGCCGGGCCGATGCCAGGCAGGGCATCCAGCTCTTCCAATGTCGCGTAGTTGATGTGTACCAGCACAGGACGATTCGGCGTGGGGGTGATGAGCAAATCGCCGGTCAGCGGCGGGATGTACACATAGTCGCCGTCGCTGAGCACCTGGCTCAGATTGATCCGGCTGAGATCGGCCTCGTCTGTCGTGCCCCCAGCGGCGTTGATGGCATCCTCGACGCGGCTGCCCACCGGCAGCGCAACCACGCTTTGCGGCTGCATGACTTCCCCCACCACGTAGACGGTGTAGGTGCCCGGCGTGGGCGTCACGACGATCATGGTTACGGCGGGCACGGGGGCGGAATCGCTTTCGCGTGTGGGCACGTGCACCTGGTCGCCATCGTTGAGCCGCCCCGCCAGGTTGACGCGCTCCAGGTCGGCGTTGGCCAGCGGGCCGCCAGCCGCTTCCAGGGCGTGTAGCACGCGGCTGTCGAAGGATAGCGTGACCACTGTTTCGGGGTTGGCAACCGCGCCGGTGACGTAGACCATGTATGGCCCCGGCGTGGGCGTGACCGTTGGGATGGGCGTCGGCGAGGGGATGGCCGTCGGTTCGGGCGGGAGGATGGTGATCGTCACCGGCCTGGGGCGGTTGTTCAGCAGTACGGCGATGCCCGCCAGCGTGGTCACTGCCACGACCAGCAGCAGTGGCCACCGGAATCGCTCCAGAAGCGGCAGGGGGCGCGCTTCAGGGGTGGACAACGCTCGTCTCCTCCTTTTCGCTGGCTGATCGCGCCGGCGCTGGCTCCTCTAGACCTGGCGCTCGCGCAGGTGCGGGAAGAGCAGCACCTCGCGGATAGTGCTGCGGTCTGTCAGCAGCATCACCAGGCGATCCACGCCCACGCCGCAGCCGCCGCAGGGCGGCATCCCGTAGCGCATGGCCCGCAGGTAGTCCTCGTCCAGGGGCGTGGCTTCTTCGTCCTCGGCGGCGTAGAGGCGGCCCATCTCCAGGAAGCGGGCTTCCTGATCCAGCGGATCGTTCAGCTCGGTGAAGGCGTTGCCCATCTCCATGCCACCGACGAAGATCTCGAAGCGCTCGACGTGCGTCGGGTCGCCGGGCTTCGTCTTGGCCAGGGGCGAGATGTCGCGCGGGTAGTCGAGGATGAAAGTGGGTTGGATGAGCGACGGCTCTACCGTGTCGCCGAGCAGCGTATCCACCAGCTTGCCCCAGGTAGCGGTCGGCGAGGCCGCGAGTCCGGCGGCTTTCATGGCCGCGAACAGCGATTCGGCGTCGGGGTAGTCGGTGTAGTCAATGGCAGAGTGCTGACGAATGGCCTCGCGCAGCGTGATCCGCTGCCAGGGGGGAGCCAGGTTGATGGTCTGGCCCTCGAAGCTGATCGTTGTGCTCCCTGTGACCTGCTCGGCGACGTAGGCGATCATCCGCTCGGTGAGGCTCATCATGCCGTGATAGTCGGTGTACGCCTGGTAAAACTCCAACTGCGTGAACTCCGGGTTGTGCTTGAAGCTCACGCCCTCGTTGCGGAAGTCACGGCCAATCTCATACACGGCGTCGTACATGCCCACCAGCAGCCGCTTGAGGTATAGCTCGAAGCTGATGCGCAGGTACAAATCCTGGTGGAGCTGGTTGTGGTGGGTGGTGAAGGGCCGCGCCGCCGCCCCGCCATAGATCGGCTGGAGGATGGGCGTCTCCACTTCCAGGAAGCCTTCCCCGTCCAGGAAGCGGCGCAGGGCACTGACCGTCTGGGCGCGCTTGCGGAAGACCTCGCGCGAGTGGGGGTTCACCGCCAGGTCTGCGTAGCGCTGGCGGTAACGCTCCTCCACATCGCTGAACGCGCCATAGCGTTCCACGCTGCCATCGTCAGCTACGCGCTCCTTGATCACTGGCAGGGGGCTGAGCGCCTTAGCCAGCAGCGCCAACTCGTCCACCAGCACGCTGACCTCGCCGGCGCGCGTGCGCATCATCGTCCCGCGCGCCTGCACGAAGTCGCCCAGGTCCAGGTGCCGGCGGATCATCTCAAACGCCTCTTCGCCCACGCCGTCAATGCGGGCGAACAACTGCACGCGCCCGCTGCCGTCCTCGATGTGGGCGAAGAACACCTTGCCCTTGAGGTTCTGGCGCACGATGCGCCCGCAGACGGTGACGGTCAGCGGCACGGGAGAATCGGGATTGGCCGCTTCCGCCGTCTCGAAGGCGCGGACGGCCTCGCGCGCCGTGTGCGTGCGGCGGACGCGGTTGGGGTAGGGCTGCATGCCGCGCTCCTGTAGCTCGGCGAGCTTGCGGGCGCGATCCTGTTCGGGAGTATTGGTGGGCTGCCACATGAACGGCTTACTTCCTTGTTTGCGATTTGCGGGAACGAAGCCCGGCACGAGGGTCCAGGCGCTATGTGCCCTGTCTATCAGCACAACGCCCACGCGAGCAAAGCCGGCATGGGCGTAGAGCAATGACCGGTGCTGTCCGGGGCTATTCGATAGCTTTCACTTCAAACGTGATGTCGCCATCTGGCGCTTCAACGATCACCTTGTCGCCGACGCGCTTGTCCATCAACGCCCGCCCCAACGGGCTTTTGAACGATATTTTGCCCGCGCGCGGGTTGGCTTCGGCGGCGCCCACCAGGACGTAGACTTCCGTCGTGTCGGCACCGATTTCCTGCACAGTCACCGTATCTCCCAGGCCAACCGTGTCTTTATGCGGGCTGACCTCGATGATCTGAGCATTGCTCAGGATCATCTCCAGGCGCATAATCTCGCCCTCAATGAAGGCTTGCTCGTTCTTGGCGTCCTCGTATTCGGCGTTCTCGACCAGCTCGCCGCCCTCTTCCAGGGCCAGGCGTAACCGCTCCGCCACCTCCTGGCGGCGGACATTGCGCAGATAATTGAGCCGTTCCTCGTATTCCTTCAAGCCTTCTGGCGTCAGGTAGTGAACATCATCTACCATCCGAGTCCTCCATCCATGTAAGCAGATTAATCCCGACGGCTTACCCGGCAAGACACTAGGTCAGCAGCCGCCAGGAATGCAAGTGCGCTGGCTCCTCGCAGGAGGGCGCCCTGACGCATGATCGGTTTTCGTGTCAAAGCACTTAAGGTCTGCAAAAACCAGTTAACACCAACCGGTTGGCGTGGAGCAGGTGCACAAAGACACAGCCTACGCTGTGCCTAGTCAGGGTTTTCGCTCGGCCAACCCTAAAGCACTCTTTGGACAAAGCACAAAAATAAGAGACCGCCACGCGGGGCGATCTGGGTTACTTAACTCAAGGTGCTTTATCTTATCATAGTTCCCTGTGATTGTAAAGGCGAAGCAAGGACGAGCAGGGTAATCGTATCAAACGGGCGTTTCGCCTGAGACTTCCGAAGTTTTCGGAAACTTCGGAAGTCTGGTGCGGCAGAAAGCCCCTCCCACTGGCTCCCTCTCCAGCCAAGCCAGTCCAGGGGCGGACAGCAGCGTGAGAAGCATTGAGAGGACGACCGATCAACCTCACCCCCTGGCCTCGCTGCGCTCGGCCTTTCCCCCTCTCCGTAAACGTGTATAGACCGGAGAGGGGGAGGTGAGGCGCGTCAGCGCCGAACGGGGGTGAGGTAAAGTGAAGACCTGCCCCGACTATCAGCCGCTCTCAACGCCTGTCCGCCCCAGAAGCCCCTCCAGGGAAGGGGAAAACGTCTCCTCTGGCGGTCAAAGTCCCCCTCTCTAGCTCGGCTGGAGAGGGGGATTGAGGGGGTGAGGCGTGCGCAGCCAGGCTCAAGTTGGTGCACAGGGGGCGTTCTGGCAATTGCCCAACAACTTGTTCGTGGCCCCGCGCGCGTTCTCCCCTTGACAGCCCGCCGCGCCCCTGCTACACTGCTCATCATTAACGACTCTGACGGAGCCAAGTACGCTGGACTGCGCGTGCAGAGAGCCGCCGGGTGGTGCGAGACGGCCCGCAAGCAGCGGAAATCCACTCCTGAGCACGTCGCCTGCCGAACGACACCTCAATGTCCTAAGACAGGCCGGGTGCGCCCGTTAACGCGCGCGAGTCCTTAGACTCGCTGAGGCTGGCGCTGCAAGGCGCTGGCGAACCCAGGTGGCACCACGAGGCCCCCTCGTCCTGGATGGTATCCAGGCGGGGGCTTTTTGTTTGGGAAGGGGACGGCGATGCCTCTTGATTTTCTGACGCCTGATGTCTGGAACGGCCTGGTGATCGGCACGATCTTGATCGGGCTGGCTTTCGCGGCCTTGCGCCTGCTGCGCGACTGGACGGCGTATCAGGACGCGCGCCGGCGCGAGCGCCCGTCCGACCCAAATCACCGCCCCCCTGCTGACTACGATGAGTCTTGAACGCCCCACGAGCACCTGGGGATCGCAACGTTGACAGGAGGAATCCCATGCACGACATCGCCCTGATCCGCGAGAAGCCCGACTGGGTGAAGCAGCAGCTTCGTCACCTGAACGACGAGCCAGCCATCGCCCGCATTGACGCGATTCTGGCGTTGGACAAGCGCCGCCGCGCCTTGCTGACCGAAGTCGAGGCGATCAAGGCCAACCGTAATAAGCTTAACAAGCAGATGGGCCACTTCCGCGGCAACAAGCAGCTCAGCCCGGCGCAGATCGTCGGCGGGGCGCGACGCGCGATGGAAGCGCTGAGTAGCGGCGACATTGACGGTTTCATGGCCGCGCTGCAATCCCCGCCGCTGCCAGCGGACGCCAGCGAGCCGTCGCTCGAGGCGGTCACAGCGGCGCTTGACGAGTTGGCCGGGGCGCTGAAGGCGCTCGGCGACCGCGTGGCTGCGCTCGATGAGGAGATTCGCCAGGTCGAGGCGGAGCTTGACGAACACATGCTGTGGATTCCCAACATGCCGCACGAGAGCGTGCCCGTCGGCCAGGGCGAGGCCGACAACCGCATCTGGGAAGCCCAGGGCACGCCGCGCACCTTCGATTTCACCCCGTTGCCGCACTGGGAGCTTGGCCCGGCGCTGGACATCCTTGACTTCGAGCGCGGCGTCAAGCTGTCCGGCACGCGCTTCTATCTGCTCAAGGCACTGGGCGCGCGCCTCTACCGGGCGATGATTAGCTGGCTGCTCGATCTGCATACGACCGAGCACGGCTACACAGAAATCTACCCGCCGTTCCTGGTGCGCGAAGAGGCGATGTTCGGCTCGGCTCAATTCCCCAAGTTCCGTGATGTGGTCTACTTCGACGCCGAGTCGGAACTGTACATGCTGCCGACGGCGGAAGTGGCCCTGACCAACATGCTCCGCGATGAGATTCTGGACGAGGCGGCGCTTCCGCTCTACTTCGTCGCGCATACGCCCTGCTTCCGCCGCGAGAAGATGAGCGCCGGGCGCGACGTGCGTGGCATCAAGCGCGTGCACCAGTTCGAGAAGGTCGAGCTGTACAAATTCACTACGCCGGAGACAAGCTACGCCGAACTGGAGTCGCTGACTGAGGCGGCGGAACGCGCGTGCCGCTTGCTGGGGATTCCCTACCGCCGCGTGGAAATGGTCACGGGCGACCTGGGCTTCGCCGCGTCCAAGAAATACGACGTGGAGCTGTGGGCACCCGGCTGCGGCGAGTGGCTCGAAGTTAGCTCGTGCAGCAATACCGAGGACTTCCAGGCGCGCCGCGCCAACGTGCGCTACCGCCCGGCGGACGGAGGCCGCCCGCGCTTTGTGCATACGCTCAACGGCTCCGGCCTGGGCATGACGCGCACGCTGATCGCCGTGCTGGAGAACTACCAGCAGAAGGATGGCAGCGTGGTCGTGCCGGACGTGCTGCGCCCGTATATGGGCGGGCTGGAAGCCATCGAGCCGCCGCGCTGAGCGGGGGTCAGACCTCACCCCCAGCCTCGCTGTGCTCGGCTTGCCCCCTCTCCATTCGAATGGAGAGGGGGCGGCGGGGCGCGTCAGCGCCACGCGGGGGTGAGGTCCGTAGGGGCGTATCGCCATACGCCCCTACGCACGGCGGATTTCGATGCGATTGCCCTGCCATCCCCACCCTCGAACGGGCGGGCAGGGATGGTATAATAGGGGCGAGACCCAAGCAGGCCGGGTGATCGCGTCTCGCCCCCACATGGGCGGCGAGATGAGGAAAGTCCGCGCTCCACAGGGCACGGTGCTGGCTAACGGCCAGGCGGGGTGACCCGACGGCAAAGTGCAACAGAGAGGCAGAGTGCCCCTCCGCGTGAGGGGTGAGGGTGAAACGGTGCGGTAAGAGCGCACCGGCGTCTGTGGCGACACAGGCGGCCAGGCAAACCCCACCGGGAGCAAGACCAAGCAGGAACGATGGGGCGGCCCGTCCCGCGATCAGTTCCGGGTAGGTTGCTGGAGGCGCCGGGTAACTGGCGTCCTAGAGAGATGATCACCACCCGCTCCGGCGGGCACAGAACGCGGCTTACAGGCCGGCTTGGGTCTCATCTTTCTTCTACACAGGAAGCGACGCGCCCATGCAAAAAGGCTTTCTGGTTTTCAACGGCGGCCAGGCGTTTGTGCCGGAGAGCAAGGAAGCCGACCGCGCCTGGCTCAAGCTGTTGCGCGGCACGCACAGCCCGCGCGTGGTAGTGGTGCCGGTGGCGGCGATGGAAAAGCACAAGCGCGTCGCCGAGCAGACGGCGCGCTACTTCGGCCACCTGAACACGTTCGCCGAGCACGTGATGATCACCGACCAGCGCACGGCCAACACCGAGACCGAGTACGCCATTCTGGACAAGGTGGAGGCGATTGTGCTGCCCGATGGCAGCCCGCTCGATATGGTGGAGCGGCTGCGCGGCACGCACGCCGAAGCAGCGTTGCACCGCGCGCTGATGCGCAAGGCCGCCGTCATGGGCACGGGGGCCAGCGCGATGGCCCTCGGCGGCGTGATCTGGTTTGCCCACGAATGGCTGCCCGGCCTGGCCCTTGCCCCGCACCTGGCGATCCTGGCCCACCACGACCTGTTCCGTATGCGCCTGCCCCCCGACCGGCTGCTGCGCGGCCTGCCGGACGGCGTGACGCTGATCGGCGTGGACGGGGCAGCGACGCTGATCGCCCATCCCGACGACACGTTTCAGGTGGTGGGGCAGGGCGGCGTGTGCGTCTACCGCAGCGCGACGCAGCTTGACGACTACCCGGCGGGGAGCACGTTCAGCCTGGGGTAGGCGGGGAAGCCTCACATTGGGTCGCCTGATTCGCAATAGAAACCGCCAGGGCGCTTTGTGCATACCCTGGCGGCTCTTTGTCTTGTAGAGGCGGGCCGTCGCTATACCACGATGCTCACCATGCCCCGGTCGGCGACGAAGATCACCTTGCGCGCGGGCTTGCCGTCCATGTGCCGCTGCGCCCCGTCGGACGCCAGGGCCAGGCGCTTGGCCTCCTCCTCGGCAATGCCGGCAGGCACCTGGATGCGGTCGCGCACCTTGCCGTTGACCTGCACCACCAGCGTGATCTCCTCTTCGGCGGCCATGGCCGCGTCGTAGGCCGGCCACGTCTGGTTGTGGATGCTGTACGGCTGCCCGACGCGCGCCCACAGTTCCTCGGCCACGAACGGCGTGAAGGGGGCCATCAGCCGCAGCATCATCTCGACGGCTTCGTCCCACGCTTCCCGACTCACCCTGCCTTCGCGGGCCACCCTTTGCAGGCTGTTCTTCAGCTCCATCAGCCCGGCCATGGCCGTGTTGAAGCTGAAGCCTTCCAGCCCGTCGGAGACCTTCTTGATCGTCTGGTGCACCTTG
>JAGPFT010000060.1 GCA_018056405.1 Anaerolineae bacterium | reverse complement strand
TGCTGATCCCGACCGTGCCTGGCCCGCTGTGCACGCCCAATGCTGGCGAAAGCTGGGTCACGACCCACTCAACGACCGAATAGGATTGCTCCAGCAGCGGGCGGAACTTCTCGACCTCTTCGCGGGCGGCGACGTGCATCAGCGCGGCGCGAATCGTACTGCCCTCGGCGACGTGGTTGAGCGCCAGCGAGACAATGCGCCTGTAGGCCCCGGCGCGGGTGCGCGCCACGCTCAGCGGGGAGGGCATGCCACCGCGCATCCCAATGATCGGCTTGATGCTGAGCACGCTGCCGACCATGCCGGTCACCTTGCCGATGCGCCCGCCGCGCTGCAAGTACTCAAGCGTGTCGTTGGTGAAGCCGACAAACGCCTCGGCACCGACTTTTCGCCCGACCGCTGCCACGTCCTGCACGGACAGCCCCTGCAGGGCAGCGCGCGCCGCCTGGATGACCGACCAGCCGTGCGCCATAGCGACCTGTTGGGTGTCAATGACCTCGACTGGCAGACCGGGCATTTCCTGGGCCAGCAGGCGCTTGGCCAGCACCGCCGACTGGTAGCCGCCGCTGCCGGCGCTTGTCATGCTGATCGCCACAATGCCGTCGCTTTCCTGGGCGGCGCGGCGATAGACTTCCAGATACTCGCCGGCGCTGGGATTGGCAGTCGTCGGCCATTCCGGGGCAGTTTTCACCCAGGCGTAGAACTCGTCGGCGGGCATGTCTAGGCCGTCGCGGTAGGTGCCCTGCACGGTGTGCACATGATAATGGACGACTTCGATGCCCAATTCCTGCACCAGAGGCTCCGGGACTGAGGCGCAGCTATCGGTGACAACAGTGACCACAGCTATGCTCCTTCAGGGGGTGACACTGCGTCGCACCAGGCAGCGGCACGATGCAGCGTGGCAGCGTGCCGACCGCTTCCCGGCTCTGCTGCATTCGCCAGCCAGGAATTGTACCGCATCTTAGAAGCTGATAATATGAGAATCGTGCGACGGGTGCAGGTAAAGATTGTCAGGGATTCGCTGGACGTGACGGCATAGACCTCACCCCCAGCCTCGCTGCACTCGGCCTGTCCCCTCTCCGCCGGCGGAGAGGGAGCGGCGAGGCGCGTTAGCGCCGAGCGGGGCTGAGGTAAACCGGAGCGCAGCAGAGCAGCGCTCCTACCTGACAGGTTTTGCACGCACCCTGTGCAACAGAGCGCCAGCGTCTCCGGCAAGGGGGGAACTATGCTTGACACGTACCTGCACCAGCTCAGCAGCGACGATCCCGCACAGCGCCGCCAGGCCATCGTCGCCCTGGCCAACAGCCGCGATCCGGCAGCGCTCAGACCGCTGGCGGCGGCCTTCAAAAATGACCCCGACCCGGCCCTGCGCGAGCTGGCTCTCAAGGCGGGGCGCTACCTGCGGCAGTACGCGCCAGAGCAGCCTGGCAGCGAAGCCGAGGTCACCGCACGCGACCGCGACCTGGCCAAAAAGCTGCTGGATGCAGCCACGAATTACCATCTCGAAGGCGACAAAGGCCGCGCCGTAGAGCATTTGGGCAAGGCGCTCAGCCTGAACCCGGCGCTGCAAAAGGAGTCGTTCGTCGCCAACCTGGTTATGACGCTCACCAACATGAGCGTGGCCGACGCCATGCCCTTGCTCACGCATCCGGATCGCCGCCGCGCGCTCGTTGAAAAGGTGAGCGGCAAGCAAGCATTGCGTCGCCAGGCACACGGCAAGGGCGCGGAGACGGCCACCTGGAATAACGTGGCCATTGACTTCCTGTTGTACGCGCTGGTCGTGGCGCTGAGCCTGGCGGCGATCTTCGT
The DNA here is from genome assembly GCA_018056405.1 of Anaerolineae bacterium. Classification (GTDB taxonomy): domain Bacteria; phylum Chloroflexota; class Anaerolineae; order Aggregatilineales; family Aggregatilineaceae; genus UBA2029. The sequence continues at coordinate 8,570 of JAGPFT010000060.1, read as the reverse complement.
CTTCACGCTGGAGACCATCCGCGAACTCATTGACACGGCCCCCTCGTCGAGTATCTCGTCCGAAGACCTGGATACATTCTTCGGTGCCAGCACCGTAGCACTGCTCGTGCTTGGCGTGTTCTATGGCATCTATTCGGCGCTGACGCTCGCCTTGCAGGGAGCGGCCATTCACGCGGTGGCTGCCTACCTGTTCGGAGGCAACGGCGCGCTCGTCTACCTGTACCGGCGGCTGGTGCCCTTTCAGACCTATGTGATGCTGGTCTTCGCCCTGCTCTTCGTCGGCCTGGCGCTGACCGGCTTGGCGACCGAGTTCTGGCTGACCATCCCGCTGATCATGCTGGCCGGGTCGTTTGCGGTTCTCTATCTCGTGTCGAAACTGGTCGGCGAGGTATACGAGTTCGGAACGGGGATGGGCTGCCTGGTGATCTTCCTGGGCGGCGTGCTCATGGCGGTGGTCGCCGCGCTGGGCAACTGGGCGCTGACTGGTCTGCTCAACGAGATGCTCAGCGGGCTGAGCTGACGTTCGCGGCGCTTCCGTGCGCGGGCGCAGCGGCGCTGTTTGCACGCGCCTTTCCCCCGAAATCCCCCTCTCCAGCCGAGCTAGAGAGGGGGACTTTGGTCGCTGCACGTGGCGCTTCCCCCTCTCCGGCTCTGGCGGGGAGGGGGCCAGGGGGAGGGGCCTTCTGCCGCACCAGACTTCCGAAGTTTTTGGAAACTTCGGAAGTCTGATCTCCGTAGGGGCGTATCGCAATACGCCCCTACGGAAGCATTTCGCCAACAGGATCGCGTGCGGAGAGAGGGCGGCGAGGTAAGCCCACCACGCGCGGCGGATGGCGGCGCGATTGCCCTGGGCGAGAACCGCTACAGGCTCTCAATCGCCTGGCGGATGCGCTTCAACGATTCCTCGCGGCCCAGCACTTCCATCGTCTCGAACAGCGGCGGCGAGACCTGCTGGCCGGTCGTCGCGGCGCGCAGCGCGCCGAAAAGCTGCCCCGCCTTCAGACCCAACTGCTCGGCCAGGGCGCGCATGGCGGCTTCCTGCGTCGCTGCGCTGAAGTCCGGCAGCGCAACCAGGGCTTCCGCCGCCGCCCCCAACGCGGCCCTGGTGCTCGCCGCGTCCATGCCCTTCTGGATGATCTGGTCGGCGGGCGGAGGGGCGAACGAGTCGGTGAAGATGAAGCCGGCCCTGTCCAGCGCATCGTTGAGCGTCTTGATGCGCACCTTGATCAGCGGCACGACGCGGCGCACCCGTTCCAGGTCTGCCGCGTAGCCCGCCTTTTCGAAGACGGGCAGCAGCCGCCGCGCCAGTTCGTCGTCGTCCATCGCGCGGATGTACACGCCGTTGAGCCAATCCAGTTTCTCAATGGGGAAGGCGCTGCCCGCCGGGTTGACGCGCGCCAGATCGAAGCGTTCAATCGTCTCCTGGACGGTGAACACTTCGCGGTCGTCGCCGAAGCTCCAGCCGACGTTGGTCAGGAAGTTGACCACCGCCTCCGGCAGATAGCCGCCCTCGACGAACTCGTGCAGCAGCACGGGCACCTTGCGCCCGCCCTCGGCGAAGGCGACGCTGCGCTTGGAGAGCTTGCCCTTGCCGCTGGGGTTGAGGATCACCGGCAGGTGGGCGATGAGCGGCATCGGCCAGCCGAAGGCGTCGTAGAGGTTCTTGTGCACCGGCGCGGTGGAGATCCATTCTTCGGCGCGCAGGATGTGGCTGATGGCCATCAGGTGATCGTCCACCACGTTGGCCAGATGATACGTCGGGAAGCCGTCGGACTTGAGCAGCACCAGGTCCTGCAACTGGCGGTTGTCGAAGGTAATGTCGCCGCGCAGCAGGTCGTGAACGGTCGTCGTGCCTTCCAGCGGCATCTTGAAGCGAATCACATACTGCCCGCCTGTCTCCTCGTGCAGACGGGCGCGCTCTTCGGGCGTCAGATGGCGGCAGTGGCGGTCGTAGCCGGGGTCTTGCCTGGCGGCAAGCTGCTGCTGGCGCAGCGCGCTCAGCCGCTCCTCGGTGCAGTAGCAGCGGTAAGCGCGTCCCTGCTCGACCAGCCAGTGCGCCCAGTGTTGATAGAGTGCCGTCCGCTCGGACTGGAAGTACGGCCCATACTCGCCGCCGACTTCCGGCCCTTCGTCCCAGTCAATGCCCAGCCAGCGCAGCCCGTCGGTGATCAGGCGCAGCGCGTCCGGATCGTAGCGTTTCTGGTCGGTGTCTTCGATGCGCAAGATGAACGCCCCGCCGTGATGGCGGGCGAACAGCCAGTTGAACAGCGCCGTGCGCACCCCGCCGATGTGCAGCGGCCCGGTGGGGCTAGGCGCAAAGCGCACGCGCACAGGAATGTTCTGCTCGGTCACGATGGTCTCTCCTCGGTGCTGCTGCCACAGATGCGGCGAGAAGGATTATAGCAGAGGACTCGCGTGCCATGAACGGGGAAGGGATGGTAAGATAGCAGAAAAGGGATGGGGAATCGCACACGTGAGCGAGTCAAGTACGCCCTTCACCACCGGGGAGATCGTCCAGCAGCTTGTCCGATCTCCGCGCCTGCCGCAACTCACCCGGCAGCTTCAGGCGATCCTGTGCGCCGAACAGGAGAAGCGCGAGCGTTTCTACGAGGAGATGTCCGGCGCGCAGAAGGTCGAGTTCATCAACGGAGAGATCATCGTGCAGTCGCCCGTCGAGCTGCGCCACAGTGTCGCCAGCGGCAATCTGTTCGCGCTGCTCAACGCCCACGTCCAGAAGCACGCTTTGGGGTACGTGGGCCACGAGAAGCTGCTGGTCGCGCTCACCCGCAACGATTACGAGCCGGACATCTGCTTCTTCACGCAGGAGAAAGCAGCCGCGTTTGCCCCGGATCAGATGAAGTTCCCGGCTCCCGATCTGGTCGTCGAAGTCCTCTCCGACTCGACAACGGAGTTCACCTGCCTGCGGCACCCCGCCGTACCCATTCCCCGCGCGATCTGGTACACTAACGCGCTAGCATCTCCAACCCACCACGACGCGAGAGAGCAACACCATGTCCAGCGAACCAGAATCCGGCCCCCGTGCCCCGGCAGGCAGTGCCGCCAGCGACTCCATCGCTCCGGCCCACTTCATCCACGCGCTCATTGACGAAGATATGCGCAGCGGTCGCTTTGGCGGGCGCGTGCACACGCGCTTCCCGCCGGAGCCGAACGGCTACCTGCACATCGGTCACGCCAAGTCCATCTGGCTCAACTATGGCACGGCCCAGAAGTACGGCGGCAAGTTCAACCTGCGCTTCGACGACACCAACCCCACCAAAGAGGAGCAGGAGTATATCGACTCGATCATCGCCGACGTGGGCTGGCTGGGCGCGGACTGGGAAGACCGCCTCTTCTTCGCCTCGGACTACTTCCAGCAGCTTTACGAGTGGGCCGTGGACCTGATCCAGAAGGGCCTGGCCTATGTGGACGACCTGAGCGCCGAGGAAATCCGCGCGTATCGCGGCACGCTGACCGAGCCGGGGCGCAGCAGCCCCTACCGCGACCGCTCCATCGCCGAGAATCTCGACCTGTTCGAGCGCATGAAGCGTGGCGAGTTCCCCGACGGCTCGCGCGTGTTGCGCGCCAGGATTGACATGGCCTCGCCCAACCTCAACCTGCGCGACCCCGTGCTCTACCGCATCCTCCACGCCGAGCACCCGCGCACGGGGGACGGATGGTGCATCTACCCGATGTACGACTGGGCGCACGGGCAGTCGGACTCGATTGAAGGCATCACCCACTCGATCTGCACGCTGGAGTTCGAGGATCACCGCCCGCTGTATGACTGGTTCCTGGACGCGCTGGGCATCTACCACCCGCAGCAGATCGAGTTCGCCCGCCTCAACCTGACCTATACGGTGATGAGCAAGCGCCGCCTGCTGCGCCTGGTCAATGAGGGCTACGTGCGCGGCTGGGATGACCCGCGTATGCCGACCCTCTCCGGCTTGCGGCGGCGCGGCTACACCCCGGAAGCCATCCGCGACTTCACCGAGCGCATCGGCGTCTCCAAAGCCAACAGCGTGGTGGACATTCAGCTTCTTGAACATTGCCTGCGCCAGGACCTCAACAAGCACGCCCAGCGGCGCATGGCCGTGCTCAACCCGCTGCGCGTGGTCATCGAGAATTACCCCAATGATCGCGTCGAGCAGATGCAGGCGGTCAACAACCCCGAAGACGAGCGCGCCGGGACGCGCCCGGTGCCCTTCTCCAAAGTGCTCTACATCGAGCGCGACGATTTCATGGAAGACCCGCCCAAGAAGTTCTTCCGCCTGGCTCCGGGGCGCGAAGTGCGCCTGCGCTATGCCTATTTCATCACCTGCACGGGCGTCGTCAAGGACGAGCGCGGCGAGATCGTCGAGTTGCGCTGCACCTACGACCCGGCCACGCGCGGCGGCGATGCCTCCGATGGGCGCAAGGTCAAGGCGACGCTGCACTGGGTCTCCGCTGCCCACGCCGTCGAGGGCGAAGTGCGCCTCTACGATCACCTGTTCGCCGTGCCCGACCCGTCCGACGTACCCGCAGGCAGGGACTTCACCGACCTGCTCAATCCCGACTCGTTGCAGGTGCTGGCGGGGTGCAAGCTGGAGCCGGCGCTGGGTCAGGTTCGCCCCGGCGACCTGTTCCAGTTCGAGCGGCAGGGCTATTTCTGTGCCGACCCGGACAGCGCGCCAGGCAAGCCGGTGTTCAACCGTGCGGTGACGCTCAAGGACACCTGGGCCAAGATTCAGCAGAAAGAACTGGGCGGAGAAGGGGCACGCTGAATGCAAGACTTCCGAAGTCTGCCAGACTGCGGAAGTCTGACCATCAGGAGCAACGGCCATGAGACAAGTGATCATCTATCGCGGCGAGGACAATTACTGGGTGGTCGAAGTGCCCAGCTTGCCGGGCTGCGTCAGCCAGGGCAAAACTCGCCAGCAGGCGCTTGAGAACATTCGCGAAGCGATCACCCTCTACATCGAGGAGTTGAAAGCTCACGGCGAGGACGTGCCCGGCGATTACGGGCCGATTGGCGTTGAGACGGTCAGCGCCGCATGAGCAAGCTGCCGCGCATCTCTGGCCGCGAATGTGTCGCTGCCCTGGAGCGAGCCGGTTTCCAGTTCCAGCGCCAGCGCGGGAGCCACATGGTGCTGCGCCGCGAAGACCCGCCCGCTGTGGTGATTGTCCCTAATCACAAGGAGCTAGACCGGGGGACACTGCGTGCCATCGTGCGCCATGCTGGACTAAGTACGGACGAGTTCGTGAGTCTCCTGTGATGGCCGGCGCTCTGGCAGGCGCGGAGTGCGCCGCAGGAAGCGGTCAGTAATACGCTGATGAGCATCCATAATAATCACGCAGCGGCGCCGTTTCTCAAATGGGCGGGTGGCAAGGGCCAGTTGCTCGCCCAGTACGAATCCTTCTTCCCCCAGGAGCCGGTGCGCCACTACTTCGAGCCGTTCGTCGGCAGCGGCGCGGTGTTCTTCCACCTGCAAGCCAGGGGCCTGTTCGAGCGCGCGCACCTGTCCGAAGTCAACGCGGAGCTGATCACCTGCTACCTGGCTGTGCGCGACGCCGTAGGCGACCTGATCGGCGCGCTCCAGGACCATGCGCGCGGTCACGCCGAGCACGGGGCGGCGCATTATTACGCCGTCCGCGCCTGGGATCGCGCGCCCGACTGGGCCAGTGCGCCGCTCGTCCGCCGCGCCGCGCGCCTGATCTACCTCAACAAGACGTGCTACAACGGCCTGTGGCGGGTCAACCGGCAGGGGCACTTCAACGTGCCGATGGGCCGCTACAAGAATCCAGAGATCGTCAACGAGGCGCGGCTGCGGGCGGCGTCACGGGCCTTGCAGGGCGTACACCTGGCGGTGGAGGACTTCGAGCAGGTGATCCGGCGGGCGGGGCGCGGTGATTTCGTCTACCTCGACCCACCCTATATCCCGCTCAGCGAGACGGCCAACTTCACCAGCTACACGCACGAAGAGTTCGGCGAATACGAGCAGCGCAAGCTGGCGCTGGTCTTCGCCGAACTGGATCGCAAGGGCTGCCGGGTGATGCTCAGCAATTCCGACACGCCCCTGACGCGCGAACTGTACCGCGCCTTCCGCATCGAGACGGTGAGCGCCCGCCGTGCCATTAACTCAGCTAGCGCACGGCGCGGGGCGATCAGCGAAGTGGTTGTGCTGAATTACTGAGGGTGATTGGTTGTTGGTGATTGGTTGTTGGTGAAAGTCTCTCCGTCCCAGATACGTTCTCCCAAGAACCCATAACCAAGAACCAATGACCGGAACTGGTACATCAGGGCGGAAATAGGTGCGCGGTTTGGCCTGATTGACCCTTATCCCCCCGGCCCCCTTTCTCCGCTCGCGGAGAAAGGGGGAGCAGACTCAAGTCCCTCCCTGCTGGCGGCTACGCGTTACCCACAAATGCCCCCCATCCCCCAGTCCCTTCCCCCGCGCTGCGCGGAGGGAAGGGGAGCAGGCTCGCCGCTCTTCTCCCTTCCCCCCTTGTGGGGGAAGGGCCGGGGATGGGGGGACAGGCACAACCAAAGATGTGGGTAATGTATAGCTGCTGGCGGGGAGGGATTTAGGGTGGGGTAAACCATCGAACAGCCACTGGTGGACTTCCGCCACGTGCGCTAGGCAAACTCCCGCCTGCGGCGACGCATGACGACGCTCTCCACCAAGCCGACCCCCATCATCATCGTGATCAGTGACGAGCCGCCCGAACTGACGAAAGGCAGAGTCAGTCCCGTGACCGGCAGGATGTTGAGATTCATGCCGATGGAGACCATCGTCTGGAAGAAGATCATCCCGCCGATGCCGTAGCAGATCAGGCTGCCCAGCGCGTCGGCAGCCGTGGCCGCCCCGCGCAGGCAGCGCCAGATGACGACTCCCATCAGCGCGATGACCGTTGTCGCGCCGATGAAGCCTGTCTCCTCGGCGATGACACTGTAGATGAAGTCCGTATGGCGCACGCGCAGGAAGCGCCCGCGCGTCTGCGAGCCGTTGGCGTAGCCCTTGCCGACCGCGCCGCCAGAACCGATGCTGATCAGCGCCTGGTCAATGTTGTACTGGGCGTCCTTATCAGAGCCGGGGAAGGCGAAGGAGATGATGCGCTGGCGCTGGTAGTCTTCCATGCCCTGCCAGAGGATGGGCAGCATCAGCAGGCCGACCACTACGAACATGCCCAGGTGACGCAGCCGCAGCCCTGCCGCCCAGACCATCACGAACCACACGAATATGATCACTGTGGCGATGCCCAGATCGGGCTGAACGAAGATCATGAAGGTGGGCAGGGCCACATAGCCCAGCGAGAGCAGCACCGTCCTCAGGCGGCCCATGTCCTCGTAGCGATCCGCCAGGAATTGGCCGAGCGTCACCACCAGCAGAATCTTGGCCAGCTCCGACGGCTGCACCTGCAGGCCAACGTTCAGCCAGCTTTGCGCGCCCGCCGCGCCCACCGCGCCCAGGCCGGCCACCAGCCCCAGGATGAACAGGATGAAGCCGTAGAGAAAGCCGTGAATGCTGCCCAGCAGGCGGTAGTCAATGGACGCCACGACGAGCAAGACGGCTACGCCGACAATCGCGTATTGAATCTGGCTGGGCACGCGGTTGATCAGGTCGGGGTCCACGGCGTCGAGGGTGGCGCTGCGGATGAAGAGGATGCCGATGATCATCAGCAGCACGATCACGCCGAGCAAGATGAAGTCAAAATCACGCCAGAGGCTTGGCTTCGCCTGCATACACCACTCACTCGCTCACCCACTACAACCCGTCACATTCGTCGCGCCGATTATAGCGGCCCTTGCCAGGCGGTCAACTGTCCGATCAAAACGGGTGCGTGCAAAGGTTGACAACGACTCGCTGGACACAGGGCATTGACCTCACCCCCAGCCTCGCTGCGCTCGGCTTGCCCCCTCTCCATTCGAATGGAGAGGGGGCGGCGAGGCGCATCCGCGCCGAGCGGGGGTGAGGTTAACCAGGGCGCAGCAGAGCAGCGCCCCACCCTGACAGGTTTTGCACGCACCCATCAAAACGCAGAGGATGCCCCGGCATCCCCTGCGCGCCTGCCCAACCATGCCCGCCGCCCGGACGGGCACTTCACTCCTTCTCCGGCTCGGCCTCACCATCTTCGGGCTGAGCCTCGACTAGCGCTTCTTCCTCCGGCCCGGCTGCCGCTTCGGACAGCTCGTCCTCCGCCGCTTCGCTTTCGCCGGTGAGTTCGGGGACAACCAGCGCCTCGTAAGCGCGCTCGCGCTGCAAGGGAATGTCGGCGACCAGGTAGTTCTTGCGGTCGCGCTGCTCGAACTTGATCTGCACTTCCATCTCGTTAATATGGATGTAGCGTTTGATCACGTCAATGATTTCGCTCTGCATCTCGTGGAGCTTCTCCGGGGCGAGATCGCTGCGGTCGGAGACGAGGACGAGCTTCAACCGCTCTTTGGCGATTTCGGCACTCGTCGGCTCGCGGCGTCCCTTAAAATGTCCCAGTAGTGAAGTCATCGGCATCCCCCAACGCCTGCGTCATGCTTTGGATCGGCGGAACAACCTGGCCAACCTGCGGAACAGCCCGCCCTTTTTGCGCTCTAGCTC
>JAGPFT010000059.1 GCA_018056405.1 Anaerolineae bacterium | reverse complement strand
TACCTCTACCGAGATCGGGCTGCTCTATGGCACGGGAATGGCACTGAGCCTCAACCCGCCGGCGACGGCGGTCATCACCCAGTATTTGCTCGTCAATCAACGCGCAACCGGGTTGTTCTCGTATACGCTGATGAACGGCGATGATCTGACGCTGATCTCGCCCTGGATACCGTTCACCGCGATGTACGTGTTGCTGACGCTGGTGTTCTTCATCCTGGCCGTCCGCCGCGTGCGCCAGCACGTCGAGTAGATCGGTGGCCCACAACTTGCGGGCAGCCGGAGAGGGTTCGCAACCATGAACCGCGCGCTTGCTCAACAGACGGCAACGACTCTAACGCGCAGCGTCCGGCGCTGGGATCGGCGGCGCCGGCTGGCGCTGCTGGCCGTGTGGCTGCCGCGCGGACTGATGCTCGGCCTGGGCATTGGCCTGATCCTGGCGCTGATGTCCCGCCAGAAGCCCTGGCTGCTGCCCGAAGAAGTGCTGGCGGTCACAGGGGCGATCTCGGCGGGGCTGGTGCTGGCGGTGCTGGGGGTCGTGTGGGCCTGGCCGCGCTCGATCGCTCACAGCGCGCGCTACTTCGACCGCCGCTTCGACCTCAAGGAGCGCGTCAGCACGGCGCTGGAACTGGCGGAGGGCCGCATTGCCGTGCCGGGGCCGCTGGCCGAGCTTCAACTGGCCGACGCGGCGGCGACCGCCGGGCGCGTGCGGGCCAGGGCACGGCTGCCGCTGCGCGTCAACGGGCGCGAGATCGCGGCGCTGGTAGTGCTGGCGGTAGGGTTGGCGCTGTTGCTACGCGACAATCCCCAGGCCGCCAGGCTGCGCGCCGAGCGCGCGCTGGAGAGCGCCCTTGCCACGCAGGTTGCTACGCTGGAGGAGGCCCTCGAGGCCATCGAGAGCGATCCCACCCTCACCCCGGCGGAACGAGAGATGCTGACGCTCCCCCTGGAAGAAGCGCGCGAGATTCTCAGGCAGCCTGATGTCTCCCAGGAGGAAGCGGTGGCGGCATTGGCCGAAGCGTCGCAATCGCTTGGCGAGATGGCCGACGGTGTGCCTCCCCAGGAAGCGACCGCCTACCAGCAGGCCGCCCGCCCGCTGAGTGATTCGGCGCAAACAGCGGACCTGGCCGAGGCGATGGCCAGGCCCGACCTGGGCGAGACCGCCGATGCGCTCGACGATCTGGCGGACGACCTGGCCGCAGAGGACCTTGACGAACAGCAGCAGCAAGACCTCGCCGAGCGGCTGGAAGAGGCCGCCAACGCTCTAGAAGAGCAGAATCCTGCCCTGGCCGGCGAACTGCGCGAGGCAGCAGAGGCGCTGCGCAACGGCGACCTGGAAGGGGCGCAGGAGTCGCTGCGCGAGGCAGGCGACCTGCTGCACGATCAACAGGAGCAGTCCCAGCGGTCGCCCCTGGCTGAGGCGGCGCGCAACGCCCAACAGCAGGCGGCAGCCAGTCAGCGCGAGATGGTCCAGGCCGGACACGATCAGCCCACTCCTGAGCAGGAGGCCGGCTTCTCCGCCGAGATCGAGGCTGAGCAGGGGGCAGGCGCGCCCAACGATTCGGCGCAGCCGCCGCCCGGTGCTGAGGCTGCGCAGCCGGCGGCCAGCGGCGAGATGCCCTCTGGGGAACAGGTGGGCGTAGGGGCCGGCGATGCGGAGGGCGAGGGGCAGGAGATGGCCGCGCCTTCCAGCCTGGGCGGAGAGCCAGAGGCAAGCAGCGGGCAGCAGTTCGAGGGGCAGGGTGAGGCGACAGGCAGCGCCGAGTCCGCCGGGGAGAGCGCGCTGGGCGCGGGCGCTGGCGAAGGCGGGGCGGGTGCGGATACCACCGAAGGCATCCCTGGCGAAGGCCCCAGCGCGCAGACGCCGGGCCAGGTGCCAGCGGGTGGCCTTCAGGAGTATACTCCTGAGAATGCTCCCTCCACGATTGGCGGGCCGATGGGCGACATGCTCGATGTGGGCGGCCAGGCGGAGGGCGCTGCGAGTCCGCCTGCCCAGGGCGGAGAGTTTGGGCCGAACCCCGCCGGCGAGTCCGCGCTCACCTATACGGGCGTGTTGGGCGCGTTTCGCAACGTGGTGAGCAATGCGTTGGAGAGCGGGCGCATCCCGCTCGACCAGCGTGACGTGATCCACGATTACTTCTCGTCGCTGCAACGGTGACGGGGCAGGCAGCAGCAAAGGAAAGGATCGCGGTGAAGACGCGAAAATGGCTGTGGGGCGGGCTGGCTGTCGCGTTGCTGGGTGTGGGCCTGCTGGCTGGCTGCATCCAGCCGGTGAGCAACGCCGACCTGACTCAGACTGCCCTGGCTCCGTATGCGGCGTTTCCAACGGCCACCAGTGCGCTGCCGGACGGGAGCAGAACCGAGGCGACGCCCGCGCCGGATGCGCTGGCGGGGCAGTTCATCGCCAGCCGGGGCCAGACGCCCGCCAGCCTGCAAATCTGGTATGACCAGCCGCACCAACCAGACCGGCTGCAAGGTTTCTCGTATACGGGCGCGGGCGGCGTCCCCTGTGCCGGATACCTGTTGGTCGCTCAGGTGGGGGGGGCCTGGCAGCCGAACAACGGCGCGCTGGTCTGCGCCGGGTCGCCGGAGACCGAGGCGTTGGCCGCGGTCACGTTCTTTCTCACGTCGGATCAGCAGCCCTATACCATCGTCTTCGGGCGCTTGCTCGATCCGAGCGTGACGGCCATTGCCGTCCAGTTCAACGACGGCACAAGCCAGCAAACAACTCCGCAGGCGGGCGGCTTCCTGCTGGTGCGGCCCGGCGTGGCCGGGGCCAACGTGATCACCGCGATCAACGCCGAAGGGAATACGGTCTTCCCCAATATCCCGCAGTCTCCTGTCTGATAGAGGCTTCGCCGTTGGTTATTGGTAGTTGGTTGTTGGGTATGGCTGGTGGCCGGTAGTCTTGACCGGCGATTGGGATTAGCAAATGACTACCGGACACAAGATGTGCTCAAACAACGGTTCTTGCCAATAACCCAAAACCAATAACCACTAACCGTCCGGCGCATAGAAGGGCAACAACCCATGACCGACGCCAACGTTCCCGAACCGGTTAGCGTGGACGAGTTCCAGCAGACTGCTCAGGCGATCCTGCGCGAGGTGGGCAAGGTGATCGTCGGCCAGCAGACGGTGGTGCGACAGGTGTTGATGTGCATCATCAGCGGCGGGCACGCCCTGCTGGAAGGCGTGCCCGGCCTGGGCAAGACGATGCTGATCCGCACGCTGGCCGACGTGCTGGACTTGAAGTTCTCGCGCATCCAGTTCACGCCCGACCTGATGCCCGCCGACATCATCGGCACGAACATCATGGAGGAGGGCGAAGACGGGCGGCGCACCTTCCGCTTCGAGGCCGGGCCGGTCTTCGCCAACCTGGTACTCGCCGACGAGATCAACCGGGCCACGCCCAAGACGCAATCGGCGCTGCTGGAAGCGATGCAGGAGAAGACGGTCACGGTCGCCAATGCCCGCTACCCGCTGGCTCCTCCCTTCTTCGTGCTCGCCACGCAGAACCCGATTGAGATGGAGGGCACCTACCCGCTGCCCGAAGCGCAGCTTGACCGCTTCCTGTTCAAGGTGGATGTGCTGTTCCCATCTGCCAGCGATCTCGTCGAGATCATGGGGCGGACGACGGGGGCGTTCGCGCCGCGCCCGGAGAAGGTTGCTGATGGCGCGCGCATCCTGGCGATGGGCGATCTGGCGCGGCAGGTGCCGGTCGCCTCGCACGTCAGCCAGTACATCGCGCAGCTTGTCGTTGCCACGCATCCTGAGGAAGATGGGCCACCCAACAGCCTGGTGCGACAGTACGTGCGCTATGGGGCCAGCCCGCGCGGCGCGCAGGCGTTAGTGCTCGGCGCGAAGGTCAGCGCGCTGCTGGCCGGGCGCTACAACGTGGCCTTCGAAGACGTGCAGGCAGTGGCTCACGCGGCGCTGCGCCATCGTTTGCTGCTCAACTTCGAGGGGCTGGCCGAAGGGATTCGCACCGACGATGTGATTGACGATTTGCTGGCGCGCGTGCCTGTGCCGGCGGGAGCGTGAGACGATGAGTGTAGAGCAGCTTGTGGAGCGCATCTTCGCCGCGCCGACGGCGGACGATCTGTGGGCGCTGCACCCGTACCTGCTCGCGCTGGAAGGGGCGGAGGCCGAGGCCGCCCGTGACGTGGCGCGCCAGTTCTACTGCTACCTGAGCTGTGTGACCGGCAAGCTCACCTCGAAGGAACACAGTTCCTCGGCGGCGCACCTGGCCGCTAGCTCGGTGGGCGTCATCGCCCTGCACGAAGTGCTCGAAGCGCTGGCCGCCGACCGTTCGCGCACGATCAGCAACCTGCTCTCCGGCGGGCTGGCGGCGACGCTGGAGACGCTCTCCACCTTCCAGCACGTCAAGGCGTGGGAGCGCGAGTTCGCCTCGGTGCACGAAGAGGCAGTGTGGCACCTGTATCGCCTGCTGTGGGAGCTTTCGTGCGAGGCGCAGCCCGATCTGCCCTTCGCCCGGCGGCGCGCCCTGATTGACAGCCTGCTGGCGGCGGTGCGCGGTGCACAGCTTGAAGCGGGCGCGCGCGTGGCGGTCGTGATTCGCCTCTTCCAGGTGTTGCTGGCGATCCGCGTGGCCCCTCTGCTCAGGGCGTCGCAGCAGGCTGGCAGCGTCGTTGACGATGAGTAGCGCATGGCCGAACGCCTCTTTGACGAGAAAACGCTGCGCAAGCTGGAACGGCTGACGATCATCGCCAACCAGGTGCGCGCAGGCGCGATCAAGGGCGAGCGCCGCTCAACCAAGCGCGGCACGAGCATCGAGTTCGCCGATTACCGCAACTACGCGCGCGGCGATGACCTGCGCCGCGTGGACTGGAACATCTACGCCCGGCTGGGGCGTGCCTTCGTCAAGCTGGTGGAGGACGAGGAAGACCTCGCCGTGCACCTGATCGTGGACTCGTCGGCGAGCATGGACTGGCCGCGCGGCGGCGAGCGCGACCAGCATAAGTTCCTTTACGCGCAGCGATTGGCGGCGGGCCTGGCGACCATCGCCCTGAGCGGCGGCGATCAGGTGACTCTCGCTGCCCTGCGCGGCGATGGCGTGGAGACATGGGGGCCGTTGCGCGGGCGCGGGCGGGCGCTCAGCCTGCTCCGTTGGCTGGAGGAGCGCCAGCCAGGAGGCGCGATCCGGCTCAACGACGCACTGGCTGACTACGCGCGGCGGGCGGTCCGCGCGGGGGTGTGCATCGTCCTTTCTGACCTGATGGCTCCCGAAGGGTTCGCCGACGGGTTGCGCGCGCTGCAAGGGCGCGGGCACGAGATCACCGTGATCCAGGTGTTGTCGCCCGACGAGGTTGAGCCGGTGATCAGCGGCGACTTGAAGCTGATTGACATCGAGACGGGCGCGTCGCAAGAAGTGACAGTTGACGCGGCGATGAAAGAACTCTATGGGCAACGGTTGGAAGCGTGGCAGGCGGAGATTGGCGCGCTCTGCACGCGGCGCGGCATTCACTTCGTCCCCCTGGTGACGAACGTCCCCTGGGAACAGGTCATCCTGATGCAGCTTCGCCGGGCGCGCGTGGTGCAGTGATGGCTCGGACGGTTTCTGCGTATCCGCGTCTGGCGGTACTGGCGGCGATCTTGCTCGGCGCGTTCGCCCTGCGGCTGTGGGACGTGGGCCAGCCGAGCATCTGGCACGACGAAGGCTGGTCTATCCGCGCCATCCACGATCCGATCCACACGCCAGACGACAAGACGCCGGTCGCCTACTACGCGCTGGTGCACGTACTGTGGCGCGGGGCAGGCGACTCCCCGCTGGCGCTGCGCTACGGCTCCGTGCTGCTGGATGTGATCACCGTCGCGCTGGCGGCGCGGGTCATGCGTCGCTGGGCCGGGTGGAACGCCGGGGTGCTGGCCGCGCTGCTGCTGGCGCTGTCGCCGCTGCTGTGGGCCTACGCCCGCGAGATTCGCGCGTATGTGGCCGTGCCGCTGCTGACCGTGCTGATTCTGGCGCTGACCGAGCGGCTGCTCGATGATCCGCGCGCCCGGCGCGTGTGGATCGCGCTGCTGGTCGTCGAATTGCTGCTGCTCTACACGCACAATCTCGGCGTCACCGTGGTGGCCTGGCTCAATCTGGTCGTGGGCGGCGTCTGGCTGGCCGGGCGACAATGGCGGCGGCTGGCGCTGTGGGTGGCGGGGCAGGGCGCGCTGCTGCTGGCCTATTTGCCCTGGCTGCTGGGCCAGGCACCGAGCGGCACGCCGCTCAACACGCCGCCGCGCCCTTCGCCGGAGCTGGTCTGGGACATCTGGCGCGGGTATTTCGCCCCGCTGCCCGTGATGATCGGCGCGGAGACGGCGGTCGAAATCGGCAGCGCGGCGCTCGGCGTGGCCATGCTGCTGGCGGTCGTCGCCACTGTCCTGTGGGACCGGCGGCGCTATGTATGGCTGCTGCTCTCGCAGGCGATCCTGCTGCCCGTCCTGGCCACGATCATGCTGCACGCGGCGAGCATTGACTTTCACCCGCGCTACTACGTGGCCGGCGTCCCGGCGGCGTTGATGCTGATCGCGGCAGCCGCGCACCGCCTGCCCGTCCACGCCGAAGTCCAGCGGTTGGCGGGCGTGGGCGTGCTGGCGCTGGCGGCGGGGACGGGCGCGGCGAGCTTCGTGGCGCTCTTTGACAAGCCGGCCTATCAGCACGACGATTTTCGCGCGGTGGCCGCGCACTACGCCGCGCTGCCCGCCGATGCGCTCATTGTCATTCCCTATGGCTGGGAGCCGGCGCTGGACGTGTACTACACCGACCGGCTGGGGATTGCCGCCGAGTTCGTTGGCGTGGAGTTGCACAGCAGCGCCGAGGAGACCATGCGCGTCGTCAACGAGGCGCTGGCCGCGCACGACGGCCCCGCGCATGTCGAGCTGCTGACATGGTTCCAGCTTCCCGCCGACCTGCGCGGCATGTTCCCATGCCTGCTGGAGTCCGCAGGGGAACGGGGCGAGACGCTCACCGTGCAGGGCCTCAGCACGACGGCCTACACGGTCGTTCGCCCGCTGGCGTTTGGGGCGAGCGCCCCGCGCGAGGACTCCTTCGGCGCGCTCGACCTGCTGAGCGTCGCGCAGGGCGGCGGAGGGAGCGTTTGCCTGCGCACGGAGTGGGCGCTGCCCGCCAGGACGGGCGAAGACTGGCGCGTCTCGGCGCGGCTGCTGACGAGCGATCCGCCCGGCTGGGTGCTGGCCCGCAGCGACAGCGACATCCGCGACGACGAGCAGGCTCCCACCTCGCTGTGGGAGGCGGGCGCGCGCGGCGAAGCGTTCAGCCTGCTGCGCTTCCCGGCGGGCGCGCCGCCCGGCGACTACGTGCTGCAGGCGATCCTCTTCAGCGCGAATCATCCAGACGGACTGGACCGGCTGGTGAACGGCATCCCGGCAGGCAAGGCGCTGACCCTGGCGACGGTCACGCCGTCGGGAAGCGCGCGCGCCCTGCCGCCCGGTGACGCTGAGCCGCTGGCGGTGCTCGGCGACGGCGTGGCTCTGCTGGGTCACGACGCGCGCGGGGGCGCGCTCGCTGCCGGGCAGGAGCTACGCATCACCCTGCGCTGGCAAGCTCCGGTGGATTGCTGCACGGCTGGCCCCTGGACGGGCGCGACGCTGGCATTGCGCGGCGAAGGGTGGGGCGTCGCCGGGCCGGTGCGTGTCCATGCGGGCTATAGCCTGGACTGGCACGCGCTCCTCGTGCCCGCCGAGGCGGAAGGCGCGGTAGCGCTCGTCCTGGAAGCGCCAGACACGGAGCCGGTGACGCTGGCCGGGTACACTGTCGAGCGGACGGAGCGCCTGTTCGCGCCGCCGCCCTACGATATGGCGCTGCTGACCGAGTTCCAGGGCGTGGCTGTGTTGGAGGGGTTCAGCGTGGCCCAGACGGAGATTTCGCCGGAGGAGACGCTTGGGCTGACGCTCGTCTGGCGCGTCACGGAGACGCCGGATGTGTCGTACCGCGTGTTCACGCACCTGCTCAACGACGCCGGGCGGGTCATCGCCCAGCACGATGACGTGCCGGGGCAGGGGACGCGCCCCACGACGAGTTGGGTGGCGGGCGAGTACCTCGCCGACCCATATGCGCTCGTTTTCAACGACGAAGGGCGCGCCTATCGCGGGTCGGCGCGCCTGGAAGTGGGCTTCTACGACCCGCAGACGGGGGCGCGCGTCCTGACGGCGGGCGGCGCCGATCACGTCATACTGCCGGTTGAGATAGCGGTCAGGTAGGGTGATGTCGTTTCTCACGCCGCTGGCTTTCGCGCTGGGCGTGCTGGCGCTGCCAATCATCGCGCTCTATATGTTGCGCCTGCGCCGCGTCGAGCAGCCGATCTCCAGCACCTTCCTCTGGCGGCAGCTTGTGCGCGACCGCGAGGCCAACGCGCCCTGGCAACGGCTGCGCTTCAACTGGCTGCTGCTGCTGCAACTGCTGGTGCTGGCGGCGCTGGTGGTGGCCCTGGCCCGCCCCTTCCAGGCGATCAGCACCATCACCGGCGGGCGCATCGTGCTGCTGCTCGACGCCTCGGCCAGCATGGGGGCGACCGACGTGACGCCGAGCCGCTTTGCCCAGGCCCGACAGGTGGCGCTGGACATGGTGGACGCTCTCGGCGCGGACGACACGATGACCGTCATCCGCGTGGCCGCCGTGCCGGAAGTGCTGGCGGCGGCGTCGCGCGACAAGACGGTGCTGCGCGAGGCCATAGAGGATGCCGAGCCGGGCGACGGTAGCGCCGACTGGCTGGCCGCGCTGACCCTGGCGGCGGCGGGCGCGGTGGGCGTCACGGAGCTAAAGGTGGTCATTGTCTCGGACGGCGGCCTGCCCGCCGACCTGCCACCCGTGCCCGGCGACGTGCGCTACGTGCCCGTCGGTGTGGAAGCGGGCAACCTGGCCATCTCCGCCCTGGCGACGGCCTCCCTGCCGGGACGCCCGCCGCAGCTTTTCGCGCGGATCAGCAATTACGGCGCGCAAGACACGGAGGTGATCTTCGACGTGCGTCTGGACGGCAGCGATGTGCTCTACACGGCGCGCCGCTACGCGGTGCCCGCGCGCGGTTACGTGGACATCTTCGACATCGAGCTACCGCCGGACTTTGAGACGCTGGCCGCCCAACTGACCATGCCCGCCCGCGCCGCCGGACGCGACTACCTGCCCGCCGACAACCGCGCCTATGCCATGCGCGACCGCGCTGGCGCGGGGCGCGTGTTGCTGGTCACGGAGGGAAATCTGTTCCTGGAGCAGATCTTCCGCAGCCTGCGCGGAGTTGAGCTATTCAAGATGGCCCCGGCGGACGCGCTGCCCGCCGAGCCGTTCGACCTGGTGGTGCTCGATGGTACGCTGCCCGTTGCCCTGCCCGACGCCGACTTGCTGCTGGTTAACCCGCCGGCGGGGACGGCCTTCTTTCAGATCGGAACCGAGCGGGCGCAGGCGGGGACGGTGGCCGTGCACCCCGACGACCCGCGCACGCGCAACCTGGGCGTCTACATGGAGACGGTGCGCGTCGCCAGGTTCCGTGAGCTAAGCGGGACGGCCTGGGCCACGACGTTGGTCAGCGTGGATGGCTTTCCGCTGGTCGTCGCCGGAGAAGTCGGCGCGCGCCAGGTGGCGATCCTGCCCTTCGACGCGCGCTATCCCAGCACGGACATGGTGCTGCAACCCGCCTGGCCGATCCTGATCGCGGAGCTGGCGGCCTGGTTTTCGCCGCCGCGCGTCACGGATGCTCCGGCCAGCCTGTCGCCGGGGTCGCCGGTGACGGTGCGCTTCATTGAGGGGGCGGACGAGGCGATTGTCCGCCTGCCGGATGGGAGTCGCGTGACGCTGGGGGCCAGCGCGAGCACCGCCGTCTTCGCCGAGACGCTGACGCCGGGCCTGTACGAAGTCACGCTGCGCAAAGGAGGCGCGACAATCCGGGGCGAGACCTTCGCCGTCAACCTGTTCGACCCGGCGGAGAGCGCCATCGCCCCGCGCGAGAGCATCAGGGTGGGCACGGTCGAGATCAGCCGCGATGCCCGCGAGGAAACGGGTCGCCGCGAATACTGGCCCTGGGTGGTGGGCGGGGGGCTGGCGCTGCTGGTCGTCGAATGGTGGGCCTATCACCGGGCGCTGCGCCGCAGCCCGCGCCTGACGCTGGCCGGGCCGGGGGCCGGCTGGCGGGGCCGTTGGCGGGCGCTGGCGGATCGCTTTCGGCGCGCGCCGGCGCGCCGCAGGCTGTGACGGCTGAGGCAGGTCTATGAGCTTCACAAACTCCCTCGCCCTCCTGCTGCTGCTCCTGCTGCCCGCGCTAGCGGTCATCGGCTGGCCGCGCCTGGCCTACCGCCGGCGGCGCGACGCGGCCAGTCTGCTGCTGCGCCTGCTCATTGCGACGCTGTTGGTGCTGGCATTGGCGGGCGCTCAGGTGCACCACGTGGCGGACAGGCTGGCGGTCGTCTTCCTCATTGG